>CAZOWU010000092.1:0-8391 GCA_964583735.1 uncultured Halobacteriales archaeon
GAGCGGCGCGTTTCATCGCGCCGCGCCCTTTGTTGCGGTGTGTGCGTCTCCGAGAGTTGAGCACGCGGGTCGCGCGCAACGAGGCGAGCACGTCTCGCAATCGGTTCAAATCTCGGCCAGCGCACTCCCGCCGTACAGCCCTTCTCCCGCCCGATTTCGACCGTCAACAGGCGTGACTGCAGATGTCCGAAACCTCACGAAACCACCCCACCGCCGTCTGGCGATTCGCCTCGCAAATGTTGCCGGTAACAGTCACACGAACAAATGCCTGAATAGCTCGTAAGCTAGGGGAGGGATTTGAACCCTCGAACTCCCGATTACAAGTCGGGTGCTTGGACCACCCAAGCTCCCCTAGCGCATCCGGAGTTTACTCGTCACCCTTTGAGTGCGTATCGCTTTCGACCGGCTTCTCTAGCTCCACCCGGTGGGGCCTGTAGCCCGCACGCCGGTAGAACTGCCGGGCGTCCTCGTTGTCGGCCATTACCTCGAGTGCGAGGGCGTCGGCCCCGAGTTCCCGGACCCGGTCCTCGGCGGCACCGAGCAATTCCGAGCCGACCCCTTCCCCGCGGTGCTCCGGGCGGACGTAGAGGTTCGTGACGATTCCGCGGGTGTCGTCTTGGATGTAGGTCCCGCCCTCGCGTTCGACGGTGACGAACCCGACGAGTCCGTCCTCGCGGGCCACGAGCAGGGTGTCGTTGACAGCGTGTCTGAGGATGCGTTCGCGGATACGCGCCTGGTTTGCCTCCGCGAGGATGTGCGAGTCGTGCTGGCGCTGTCCGGCCGCGAGCGCCACCCAGAGGTCGGTGACAGTCTCGGCCGCTTCCGCCCCGGGAGCGTCGATGGTGACCACTATATGTCCCGGCAATCGCCACAGAGCAGCTGGCCGTTGAATGCCACGAGGTCGCCTGTCAGCGTTCCACACCCCTCACAGATGCTCTGTTCCTCGAACCCGTCACCGGTCTCGCTCTCGACGCCGGTCCCCGCGTCAGCCGCGAGCGCGGTTTCGGCTTCCCCGGCCGGGTGCGCTTGCCCCGTCTCGGGGCCGTTCGATGCCAGCGGCCGCGCGGCAAACAGGTCGTGTTCGGTGAGTGTACCCAGCGTCTCCCCGGTATCTGTGACCACCAGCCGACGGGTTCCCTCGGCGGACATCCGGTCGGCGGCTTCCTCGATGGTTGCTTGGGACTCGATCGTGGGCACGGCCGACTGCATCGCCTCGCCCACGACGGCGTCGTCGACCCCGCCCTCGGCAGCGAGCAACCCAAGGACGTCGCGGTCGGTCAGGATCCCGACGGGCTCACTCCCCTGCATCACGAGTGCCGTGTCTGTCTCTTCGTCGACGAGCAGTTCGACAGTCCCGAGGAGGTCGTCTGACTCGCTGACGCCGACAAACTCCCTGTTCGCGACCTCCCTGACCGTCACGTCCCTGTTCATATCTAGTAGTTTAGCGCACGGCAGCAAAAAAGCTAGCTCCGCTCCTCGGCGAGCCCGCTTCCCCTGAGTGTGACGGTCCCCCGCATCGAGTCGAACTCGACCACACCGGTCGCCGTGAGTTTCGGCAGGTGGCGCTGGTAAATCTCATCGCGGACAGCCTGGTGTCGTTCGGGGTCGACGGCCTCGACGTCCATCCCGGCTTCCTGGGCCGCCACGGCCGCCGCGAGGTCTGTCACGGGCAGACAGGCCCCGTGGCCCTCCAGACACCTCAGCAGCCGTCGCCGCCGCTCCGAGGAAAGCAGGTCGGTCACCACCTGTTCCGGGAGTTTCTCCGTCCTCCCTTGGGCACGCTCGGTTGCCATACCACAAGCTACACCGTTGGCGTACAAGTATGTTGTGTGAACACATACCACTCGACCGTAGTCCCGAACCGTTGCTGGTACATCCTCTAGCTGTGTTTCCGTTCCCTATCGCACGGCGAGGCCCGTAACCTGGCCTCTCAGGCGTGTTCGAGGCGGTATGGCCAGTAGTCGGCGCCACGAAGCGCCTGCCCGAGGGCCTTGTGGAATTCGGGGAAATCCGCGAACTCGTTCTCGTCGACGTGCTCGAAGATCGTCTCGACGCTGACGACCTGTTCGTAGTCGATCCGGACGGGGTGGTCGCCGTACTCCTCGACGTACTCCTCGGCAGTCAGGGGGAAGTCCTCCTCCTCGTCGATCTTCTTCGCGAGGATGGCGTGGCCGTACTTGCGCCGGCCCTCGCTTCCCTCTTCGCCGTCGGGGTCATGCGGCCAGTCCATACCCGTGTGTTCGGCGACGGGCACTAAAACATGTCTCTCCGGGCGGCCGGTCCACAAGGTATATTCACCTGCTGACCGGTCATTACGCTGTGAGAGACACGGGCACCGGGAACGAAGCGGCCAACACCGAGACCGGAACCGAGGATGGCGGCGGAGCGGCCCGGTAACGATGTCGCTGCGCTCGCTTCTGAAAAAGGAGTTTCACTGGAGCAAACACAACGCGCTCGCGCTGATTTTCGTGTTGCTTCTCCTGCCCGCCTTCTTCGCCTCGACGAGCGTCGTCTTCGGCACGGTCGTTCCACGGGACGCTCCTGTTGCGGTCACGCCCGAAAGCGAGAACGTCACCGACCAAGAGATCTCGCTCATTACCGGGGCGCTCGGGCCCTTCTCGGACCCCACGCGGGTCGATTCGCCCGCGGAGGCCGAACAGATGCTCCGCCGGGAGTCCGTCTACGCAATCGTCCAGGTCCCCCCCGACATCACCAACGCGTCCAACGACAACGCCACCTTCGTCCTCACTGTTGACGGCAGCATCACCCCCTTCGAGCGCCCCTCTCAGGCGATTCGCGCGATAAGCGCGCGCGCGCTCAACGATGCGCCCTTCCTCGAGTCGGACATCTCGGTCCGCCGCGAGGTCATCGGCACGGAGAACTCCCTCTCTGAGTATCTCATCCCCTCCTTCCTGATGGCGATCATGATGCTCTTTGCCTTCACGTACGTCCCCTACAACCTCGCCAAGGAGGACGACGTTCTCGACCGGATCCGTGCCGAGTCGTCCCTCGAGACGCTGGTTCTCTCGAAGCTGATATATTTTAGCGTGCTGATGCTCGTCCCGATTCTCGTCTTCCAGGGTGCCGCGGCGTACTTCGACTACGCGACGACAGCACTGTCTGTCGGGACTGTGCTGACACTTCTGCTGACCTTCTTCTATCTCGCCGCAGTCAGCATGACCGTCATGGTCCTGCTCCGGTTCGGGACGCTCGGGCGGTTCGTCAACGTCGTCATCCTGCTCGGGATCGCCGCCTTCTCCGGGCTCGCCTTCCCGGTCGGCTACCTCTCGCCGGTCCGGAAGGCGATCATCCGGGCCGACCCGGTCCACTACTCGATGATCATGGCCCGCAGTTTCATGCTGAAAGACGTGGAGCTGTTGCTGTTTGCCGACTGGCTGCTCGCGCTCGCAGGCTTCGCCGTTCTGACGCTCGCCTGCGTGAAACTCAGCGCGGTCTACTACCGGAGGACGACATGATCGAACTCGAGGGCGTCCGCAAAGAGTACGGCGACGTGGTGGCCGTCGAAGACGTTTCGCTGTCAGTCGGCGGCGGCCAGTTCCACTGTCTCATCGGTCCCAACGGGTCTGGCAAGACGACGCTCTTCCGACTGCTGCTCGGGCTTTCGCGGCCGACGGCTGGCACCCTGTCGGTCGAGGGCGGCACCGTCGGCTGTGGCTTCCAGCGGCCGAACTTCTACCCCGACCTCACCGTGGGGGAGAACCTGCGGGTCTTCGCCAGTCTCGTCGACTCACCGAGCCGCGAGTGGCGCGAGACGGTTGTCGACGAACTCCGGCTGCGGCGGGCGATGGACCGGCCCGCCCACGACCTCTCCGGGGGGTTCGCGCGGAAACTCGACCTCGCGCTCGCGCTGCTGAAACGGCCCGACTACCTCCTGCTCGACGAGCCCCTCGCGGCGCTGGACGACGTCTCTAAAGAACGGTTGCTCGACTTCCTCTCCTCCTACGCCGGCGACGCGACTGTCCTCGTCTCGACCCATCACGTCGGGGACTTCGAACCATACACCGACCGCCTGACAATCATGCACGAGGGTGCGGTCGTCGTCGACGCCCGCCCCGGGAACCTCGCCCTCGACGGCCACAACTCGCTGCAGGAGTACTACGTCGCGCTCGTCCGGGAGCAGGAACGGGGTGCCCACAGTGAGGGCGGGGCACCAAGCAGCGACGGCCAGGCCGGACGGAGCAACGCCGAGCACGACACCGGTCAGCGCCTCGGGCGCGAGTGACCGCTCGGTCCCGACCCGCCACGCGTGGCAAACGTTTTGAGCGCGCTCGCTGGATCCCGACCATGGGATTCGACAAGACGAGCTACGAGGACGTCGAGCCGTTCGCGCCTGGGATGCACTTCCTCCGGGAGGACCTGAACTGCGAGAACCTCGGGGTCACCGTCCTCGACGCCGCCGAGGGCTGGCAGGGCAAGGAACACGACCACACAGGCGACGGGCAGGAGGAAGTCTACCTGCTGGTCGACGGCTCCGGGCAGATCACCGTCGACGGCGAGGAGACGGCGCTGGAACCTGGCGACGCCGTCCGCGTCGACGCCGAGTCGACCCGCCAGCTGTACTTCGAGGAGGAGAGCCAGATGGTTATCGTCGGCGCTGACTGACGGCGCGCTCGTTGCGGGGATGGGAGTTGAACCACACCCAGACGTGCTCGCTCCGCTGCGCGCGACTGGTCTCCTTCAACTCCCAACGTAGCCGCTCACCGCTCACTGTCGTTCGCGCAAAGGCGGTGTCCTGCCGAGCAACACGAGGCAGGGCTCGTCAGACGACTGTAAGGAGTCTGACGGTGGGGATGGGATTTGAACCCATGAGTCCTCTCGGACACCTGCTCTCAAGGCAGGCGCATTAGGCCGCTCTGCCACCCCACCGCAGACGAGTCTACCAGCCCCGCGGTCTAAGAGTTGTCGGACTCCCGGCTCACCGCCAGCCTCTCGTCCCCGTCGCTCTCGACGGCCCGCAGACCCAGGTTCTTGATCACTTCGACTGTCCGCCCGGGGACCAGTCGCTCGGCCTGCACGCGGGCGGTGGCGTACGCCACCGCGTCCGCGAGGTCCGCCGGCGTCTCCACGACCGGCTGCCGCGGCAGGAAGTCGACCGACAGGCCGGCATCTCGTGCCCGCATGGCCAGTGTCTCGACCGCCGGCGCGGCGTAGGCGTCCGCGAAGTCGACGGGCTGGGTGAACCCCGCGAGCGCGACACGGCCGCCACACGCGGGTGCGAGCGCAACCTCCTCGGTTCGGAGCGACATTCCCAGCCCGCCGATGTGGTCCCGGCGGAGGAAGGGTGCCCCCGGGGTCGTCACGCCGACCTGTCGCTCCCCCTCCTCCTCGAGGAGGTGGGTGACCGTGTTCCCGACCCGCCCGGCGAACGTCTCGCCGACCTGGACCTCGTACCGAGTCTCGGCCGGCTCCTCGAGTTCGTCGGCCAGCGCCTCCCGGAGCACCTGCTCGGGCTCGTCGACTGGCACGTGGTCAGCCGGGCGGTAGTTGACCAGCAGGTCCGCGCCGCCGGACTGGACCGTCCGGCAGACGTCGACCAGCATCGCCTCGTAGAGCCGCGCCGTCTCCGCCTCCGAGAGCGGGGTTCCTGCGGCGAGGCCCGGCAGTGCAACCCCAGAGTCGGGCGGGTCCGCCAGAACGACGACCGTCGTCATGCCATCCAGTCGGCCCACGACCGTCTTGGCGCTTGCGCTCTTGGAACACGCTGTCGCTCCGGCCGGGCGTCTCCCCGTGCCCGCTCAGGTGAGGAAGTCGACAGCGTCGGCAGCAGTTGCGGCCGGAGCCTCCTCCATCGGGATGTGACCCACGCCTTCGTAGGTTCGGAGCTTGGCGTCCGGGATCTCGGCCGCCAGTTTCCGTCCGAGCGAGGGCGGGAGCCAGGTGTCTCTCTCCCCCCACTGTACCATGGTCGGACAGGAAACCTCCGCCGGGTCAGTCCGGGAGGGCGAAGCCGCCCGCAGCAGCGCGAGGACCGCCCGGCGGTTGCCAGTGCGCCGGAGCAGGTCGTGGTACCGGCGGACGTTCGCACTCGAGAGTTTCGACGGGTCGCCGTAGGCGTCTTGGAGGATCGTCCGGAACGCCGCACGCGGCGTGAGATACCGCGACATCACGCTGAGTCCCGGCTGGGCGAGGAATTCGGCCCCGTCGGGGACGACCTGCCGGCCGACCGAATCGAGCAGGAGCAGCCGGTCGACCAGTCCAGGGTGCTCGGCGGCGAATCGCCACGCGACCCCGCCGCCAAGCGAGTTGCCAGCCAGCGCCACCTCGCCGAGGTCCAGTCGCTCGCAGAACGCCTCCAGGACCCTGACGTAGTAGGGCATGTCGTAGGTCCCGTCGGCGTTCGGCCCTGTCAGCCCGAAGCCGGGCAGGTCCATCCGGACGACGCGGACCTGGTCGGTCAGCGTCTCGACCCAGTCGTCCCAGGTGTGTAGCGAGGAGTACATCCCGTGGAGCGCGAGCAACGTGGGCCCGTCGCGGGGGCCCTCGTCGCGGTAGTGGACCTGGGCGCCGTCAACGTCGACGAACCCGGAGGCGTCGTTCGTGTACCGCCGTTCGAGGTAGCCGCTCGGCAGGTCGGGCTGGAAGGGCACCATCTCGGTGTAACTGTCGAATGCGAGCTGCCCTGCCGCTCGGCTCAGGTTCAGCGCCGGTCCGAACATCGGTATCGGGGGCTCCGGCCAGGAGGGGTTACTGTGTGGAGACGCCTGCCGGCCGGTCCATGGTGGTTCACGTCCTGCACACCATTTGTAAGCGCCAGGACAGTTTTAGCACTTCGGATCGTCGTGTCGGCCTTCGGCGTCAGTCGCCGTTCCCGTCAGCCTCCAGTGTCACCGCTCGGCCGTGCCAGCTCCGGCGTCACAGTGATTACTGCGAATAGTTTCATCGACGGTGTCGAAAGACCCCGTCCCAGCCCCTCTCATCACCGAGACGGATCGTCACGGCGGGAAAGACTCACAGGAATCACTATCAGTCGAGTTCGACCCGCTCGACGATATTGTCGCTCTCCGAGTGGGTGTTGACAGCGATGATCCGGACCATCTGTTCGAGCCCGGAGTCCTGGAGTTTCGCTTTCAGGAGGTTGTCCACCTGGTAGACGCCGGCGGCGTTCGTCATCTCGATCTCGACGAGGACCGGGGTCCCGTTCCCGGGTGAGAGCGTCACATCCTGGATCGCCTGGCTAGAGACGGTGTTGATCCCTCGACCGCCGTGTTCGTAGGGGATCCGCGACCGGCCACGTTCCATGTCCAGCGCGTCCGCGACCCGGACGACGCCCGCTTCGAGCGTGAGCGGGTCTTCCTCGGTGTGGTGACAGAGGATCGCGTGGAGTACCTCGCCTTTCAGCCGGACCACAGAGCCGGTGTCGTAGAACGCTGGCAGCAGGCGGTCGAGGATGTCGGCAGCAAGCGGGATCGAGTAGTAGGGGTGGTCGTCGCGGTGGACGATGTGTCCGATGTCGTGGAGAACGGCGGCGAGCGCGACGATAACCGGCTCGTCGGCTTCTTCGAGGCCCTGGTCGGCCGCACCGTCGAACTCGACACCCCCGGCCTTGAGCAAGCTGTAGAGCGACAGCGCCCGGTTCCGGACGATCTCGATGTGCTTGGCGCCGTGGTCGTTGTACCGCTTGCGCTTGACGGGGTTGACGTTCTGGGCCTCCAGGTACGCCTGGACCTCGTCGTCGTCGTCGACGGCGGCCATGACCTCCTCCAGTCGCTGGTCGGGAAAGGGGTGCTCAGCTTCGGGGTTGTAGGCCAAGGCCTCCCCGGTGCTCTCGCTCACGTCATCGACCATACGGTACCGAGGGCGCCTCGGCGGAAAAGCTCACGCCCCGCCGGCGGCCTCGAGCACCTCGTCGTAGTCGGGCTCCACGCCGGGGTCGTCACTGACCCAGGCGTACGTGGCCGTCCCCTCGCTGTCGACGACGAACACCGCGCGCTTGGCGACGTCGTGAACGCCCAGCGCCTCGAAGTCCATCGACACGTCGTAGGCGTCGACGACCTCCTTGTCGGCGTCGCTCACGAGGTCGAAGGTGAGGTCGAGCTTGTCGCGGAACTCGTTGAGTGCAAACGGGGAGTCGACGCTGACCCCGTAGACCGACGCGCCGGCGTCCTGAAACTCCTCGAGACGGTCCTGGAAGGTGCTCATCTCGTGGCTGCAGACGCTGGTGAACGCGCCCGGGAAGAAGGCGAGGACGAGCGGCGCCTCGTCGAGGCGGCCCTCGAGGTCGAACTCTTCGATGTCGCCTGTGGCAAGCGGTGCGGTGAACGCGGGTGCAGTGTCGCCTGTCGAAACCATACCGCAGAATTTTATTTCCCGTGGCTTTATGATTGTGACTTCGTCCGCTCGGACCACTCCGTGGCAGACGGCGGACGACGT
>CAZOWU010000093.1:0-8364 GCA_964583735.1 uncultured Halobacteriales archaeon
AGCGGGGAGGCGGAGCCGACGGCTCCCTGCCGGCCGTCGCGTTCGACCCCCGCCGAGGCGTCCACGAGCGCCCCCGGCCCGGTCAGCCGCCCCTCCCCGCGACGACCCAGTCCGCCATCTCGACGCTCCGCCGGCTGTCCGCTCCCACGGCAGGCCCACCCCGTTGCCATCCCGCACACTTTGACTGCCGGTCGTCCACTCACACCGCTCTCTGAAACACACGAAAGCTTGAATCCACAGCAAAATTCGCGCAAACAACAACCCTGATACTGCCGGCTGTACGTCTCTGAAGAATCACGCCATCCCGGGGTGGCAAGTCTCTTCACGAAGTTCCAGCCGGCAGTATGAGTCCGAAACCCATTCCAACTCCCGTGCCAGGCTCTCCTCACAACGACCGCTCGTCGGGCATGGGGGGACCGCCGGGGACAGAGGGCCCGGAATCCCCCCGTCGACCACCGGGACGACTGTGCGGCGACGCATACAAGCCGCCGGCTACCGACCCTACGGACATGGATCCGACCGACCTCGTCGACCGCGTCCGCTCGGAGAACAACACCGAACTCTCCCGGCTGGGCTCCTCGAAGTCGCTGTACGCCGACACTGAAGGGGAGATGGAGGCTGACGCCGTCCTGGCGGCGCTCGCCGACACGACCCACCACGCCGCCGAGGTTTTCGAGGGGTGGGGCGGGCCCTTCGACGCCGCCGCCGACCGCGAACGCGACCACTACGGGGACATCGCGGGCGAACTGGACGCCCACGAGCCGGGCGACCGGCCGACACTCGTCGAGTCGTTCCGCGGGCTCGAACCGGAGGTCGACCGCCTCGGGGCCGCGGTGGGCTACACGCTCGTCGCAGAGCGAAAGGCGAGCCAGGCGACCGGCTTCTTCACCGGACAGGCAGCCCCACAGACAGCGAGTCTCTTCCGCGAGATATCCGACGGGTACGAGATGCTTCGCGGGGAGTTGCTCGACGCGCTCGAGCCACACGACGACCTCGACGGCGCCGTGGCGGCCGCCACGGCTGTCGTGGGCGCCGCCTACGAGGAGTACGTCGACCGGCTGGAGTCGATGGGGATCAACCCCAAGCCGGTCTGCTAACCCGTCGGTCGCCGGCCGGTTCGCCTCAGCTACGCATCGTGCCGCCGTCGATGGCCAGCGTGGCGCCGTTGACGTAGCTGGCGCGCTCGCTGGCGAGGAAGGTCACGGCATCGCCGAGTTCGCCGGGCTCGCCGATCCGCTCGAGGGGGATGTTGGCGGCCCAGGACTCGTAGGCATCCTCGTAGCTGTCGGCGTCGCCGCGCTCGACGGCCGCCTCGATGAGATTCTCGATCCGGCCCGTCTCGTGGGCGCCCGGAAGGACCGCGTTGGTCCGCACCTCGGGAGCGAACTCCCGGGCGAGGGTCTTGACGAGCCCGGTGACGCCCCGGCGGACGGCGTTCGACAGCACGAGCCCGTCCTGGACCTCCTTGACCGTCCGGGAGGTGATGGCGACGATGCTCCCGGAATCCGACTCCACCAGGTGCGGGCGGGCCGCCCGGAGGGTCCAGACCGCGCTCATCACCAGCATGTCGTAGGCGCCGTACCAGTCCCCGTCGTCCATCGCGGTGAAGGGACCACTCGGGGGCCCGCCGGCGCTCGTCACCACGTGGTCGAGCCCGCCGAACGCCTCGACCGTCTCGTCGACGAAGGCCTCGACGTGGTCGGGGTCGGTGATGTCGGCCTCCACAGCCAGCACGCCCCCCTCGCCTGCCGCCTCCAGTTCGGCACGAGCGTCCTCGACGTGGTCGGGTGTGGTGCCACAGACAGCCACGTTGGCGCCCTCGCGGGCGAGTGCGAGTGCGCTCGCCCGCCCGAGGCCGCTGCTGGCTGCCGTACACAGTGCCGTATTGCCCGCAAGTCCGAGGTCCATACCCCCGCCGACGGGCGCCGGTGTAAAAAGTGGGCCGCCACGCCGCTTGCCCCTCCACTCGCCGCTGGCTGCGGCCGCCCGGACTCCGACGCGCTAGCTGCCCCAGAAGTCGTCCCGGCTGCCGAGGCTCGGGCGGCCTTCCCCCTCATCCGCGCCGTCCTCCTCGGCTGGCTCGTCCGCTTCGTCCCCGTCGCTATCGCCGTCGTCAGTCTCGGACTCGTCTTCCGCCGGGAGGCGCTCGACCTCGTCTGCACGGGCGTGGTTCGAGTGGACTTCCGTCACCTCGACGCGGGCGCGGGCCGGCGGCAGAACGCCGTCGACCATGATGATGAAGCCGTCCCCGGTGCGGCCGACGCCCGCGCCGCTCTCGTGGATGTCTTCGACCGTGACCACGACCTCCTCGCCGCGCTTGACCGGCTGTGTCTTGAGGTCCTCGATGGGCTGTTCGTAGTGGTTGCACCACTCCTTGCCCCCCCGGTCGCCGTAGTGGGTACACCCCATCCCCTCGATCCGCTCGGAGAAGCTGGGGCACTCGTCGGCGAGTGGACAGTTGGGCATACTACGCTTAAACCGGCGCCGGATTAGAACTTTGCGCTCTCCCCCGCTGTGCTCCGGCCCCGCCGCCACCCGCGCCGCTCACCGACCGCGGCTCACTGGAACTTGGCGCCCAGGTCGTGCATCCCCTCGTTGTTGGCGGCCAGGTTGATCAGGAGTGGAGTCAGCGACTCCACCTCGGTGGCGTTCGCCAGCGCCCCGGCATCGAGCGCCCGTAGCCCCGCCATCTCGCCGGTCAGGCCGACGACTGTCGCCTTGGCGTCCTCGTCGTCGGCAACGACGGGCACATCCCAGTCGAGGTCGGCCTCCAGGTCCGCGAGCCGGCCCGCGGCGAGGTTGTGGTAGGCGCCGACGACGGGGATACCGTCGGGGGCGGCCTGGGCGGCGAGGGCAGTCACGCTCCCGACCCCGGGCGGGTTGTAGTGGAGGCCGGCCTCGTCGCCCTGGAGGCCCACGGCCGGCGAGACCAGTATCCCAGAGAGTTCGTCTTCGACCGCCTCCACCGTGTCGGCGAGGTGGTAGGCCGGCACCGAGAGGACGACGACGTCTGCACCGGCTGCTGCCTCGGGGTTTTCCGCGGCCCCGACTGCGGCCTCGACCCCGTGGTCGGCCAGCGTCGCCTCGTACTCCGTGGCTGCGGCGTCGGCCTTCTCGGCCTTCCGCGAGCCGACGACGACCTCGTGGTCGGTGTCGCGGGCCAGCCGCAGCGCCAGTCCTTCGCCGATGTCTCCAGTACCGCCGAGAAGTGCGACCTGCATACCTCACTGGTCGGCCAGCGGCGACTAAGCGTTTGTGTTCTCCGGAGCCACGGGTGTCAGTCCGCCGTGTCCGCGTCAGCCCCCGGCCCCTCGGTCCCGAGGTTGCGCGCGGGCAGGAAGAGGTAGATGACGCCCGCCACGGCCGTCAGCACCGCCAACAGCAGAAAGGCCTCGGTGAACAGGTCGTAGTCGGCCATCGCTCCGACCGCCGTCGAGCCGAAGGCGCCGACCATGAAGAACGCAGTCCGGACCGCGCCCCAGGCCGTTCCGCGAACCCCCGGCGGCAGCAGGGAGACGATGTAGGCGTTGGAGATGGGCCCGACCGACAGGCGCATCCCCAGGAAGGCCGCGACCAGCCCCACCCCGAGAACGCCGCCGGTGTAGGGCAGCGCCACGAGCGGGAGGACGCCCACGAAGGCCACGACCGCGAGCACGCGTCCGTGGCCGTAGCGGTCGGCGAGCACCCCGCCGACGGACTGGAAGACGGCCCCGCTGAGAAAGAGCACGCCGAAGAGAACGCCCGCGGTCGCCTCCGTGAGCCCCTTGGCGGTCACGAGGTAGGTGGTGAAGAAGGCGGTCAGCCCCTGGAAGACGAAGAGCATCAGCGTCGCGCCCAGCACCGCCAGCGCCACCTTCCGGGAGGAGACGGCCCGCCGGATTGCGGCGGCCCGCGCCCGGACGCTCACAGCCCCGCCGTCGGTACGGGTGTCGGCGTCCGTCTCGGAGTCGTCGCCGGCAGCCCCGGCGGTCTCGGTAGCCTGGTCGGTCTCGACGGCAGCGGCCGCCGACTGGTCGGGGACTGTCCGGTAGAGTGCTACCCCGGCGACGAGGAAGGCGGGGGCGGTGAGTCCGAGTGCACCCCGCCAGCCCACGAGGCCGGTGGCGTAGGTGGCAGCCGCCGGCAGGAGTGCGGCACCGACACTGCCGGCCGCGAGGACGGTCCCGAAGGCCGCCCCGTCCTGCTCGGTGTAGAGACGGGTGAGCGCGGTCCCCCGTGGCGGGCCGTACAGCCCGGAGGCCAGCCCGTAAGCCCCGGTCGCCACGAGGAAGACGGCGAAGGTCGGCGAGAGGGCGTAGACGCCCATCGTGATGGCGCCGGCGACCGCGCTGGTCGCCAGCAGCGTCCGCTCGCCGGCCCGGTCGACCAGCGCGCCCGCCGGGAACTGCATCGCGGCGTATGTCACCCACAGCAAGGTGATTGCTGCCCCGGCTGCGGTATCCGACACCACGAAGTCCTCCCGGATGGCCGGCAGCAACGCGGGGACGACAAAGCGCAGGCCGAGGACGAAAAACCACCCGCCAGCGATGGCAAGCAGTGTCCAGCCTCGCCCGCCGCCGCGGAGCCCCCCGACGACGGTGCGCAGGCGAGCGGCGGAGGAGTCCGGGGACGACACGACAGGAGGCTCACGCCGGCAGTAAAAGACCTTGACGGACCACCACCGCATCCACCGGTGTGTCCGTGGACTGTGGCCGCGGCGCGGGACGGGGTGAGACGGGACGGGACGGGATGTGACGCCACACCGTGTCCGCGACCGGGGGATTGACGCCCCCTGCGGGGTAACGCGGGGTATGAGCGACCTGCTCGTCTCCGGGGGGCGCGTGCTCCGGCCTGCCGGCGCCGTCGAACGCGCGGACGTACTGCTCGACCAGGACACCGGCACGGTCGCGGCTGTCGACGAGCCCGGCGCGCTCGCCGGCGACGACGAACTCGACGCCGGGGGCGGGCTCGTCGTTCCCGGCCTGGTCAACGCTCACACCCACGCCGCGATGACGCTGTTCCGGGGGGCGGCCGACGACAAGCCCCTGGATGCGTGGCTCCAGGAGGACATCTGGCCGGTCGAGGCCGAACTCCAGGCCGAGGACGTCGCTGCGGGCACCCGGCTGGGTGTCGCGGAGATGGTCCGGTCGGGGACGACCGCCTTCGGCGACATGTACTTTTTCATGGACGAGGTCGCGGAAACCGTCGCCGAAACGGGGGTTCGCGCCCGGCTGGGTCACGGCAGCATCTCTGTCGGTCGCCCCGAGGAGGAGGCCGTCGCCGACTTCGAGGAGGGCCTCGAGTTCGCCCGCGAGTACGACGGCCACGCGAACGGGCGCGTCCGGACGATGTTCACCCCCCACAGCCTGACGACCGTCGACGAGGCTCACTTCGAGGCGTTTCTCCCCCGGGCCCGCGAGGCCGGCCTCCCGGTTCACTTCCACGCCAGCGAGACGACCGACGAGGTCGACCCCATCCTCGAGGAGCGCGGGCAGCGCCCGCTCGCGTGGGCCGACGACCTGGGGTTGCTCGCC
Source organism: uncultured Halobacteriales archaeon (assembly GCA_964583735.1). Taxonomy (GTDB): domain Archaea; phylum Halobacteriota; class Halobacteria; order Halobacteriales; family Haloarculaceae; genus Salinirussus. Next base: position 5,514 of record CAZOWU010000093.1, read on the forward strand.
GAGGATTCCTTCGTCGCTCACGGGGTCCACGTCGACAGCGCGGAGATGGACCTGCTGGCCGAGCGCGACACTGCGGTGGTTCACTGCCCGGCCTCGAATATGAAGCTGGCCTCGGGGATGGCCCCGGTCCAGGAGTTGCTCGATGCCGGCGTGACCGTCGGCCTCGGCACCGACGGCGCGGCCTCGAACAACGACCTCGACATGTTCGACGAGGTGCGTGACGCGGCGATGCTCGGAAAACTGGCCGCCGACGATGCCAGCGCAGTCGACGCTCACACCGCGGTCCAGCTCGCCACCGAGGGTAGCGCGGCCGCGCTCGGCTTCGACAGTGGGCGGGTCGAGGCCGGCGCGAACGCCGACCTCGCGGTGCTCAGTCTCGATGCCCCGCACCTGACCCCACAGCACGACCTCGTGAGTCACCTGGCCTACGCGGCCCGGGGCAGCGACGTCCGCCACACGGTCTGTGACGGGCAGGTGCTGATGCGGGACCGGGAACTCACCACCATCGACCTGGACGCCGCGCGCCAGGAGGCCGAGCAACAGGCGCGAGCGCTGTTCGAGCGGGCTGCCGACTGATACGGTCGTGCGTAATTCCTTTCAAGACCACGAAGCAGAAGACGGGTTCCGTGGTCCGAAACGTCGATTCTCCCCGAGACTGCTGAAATTGCGTACGCACGACCGTATGACAGTGATTGTTGTCGTCTGTTCCCGGCGCTTGCCGACCCCGATGCGGGCAATCGCCGGGAGATCGGGACAACAATCACTATGACTGCCGCTCGACTCGCTGGAGCCGGTCGAGTCCGGGCGGTACGACCGACTGTTAAGTACCGGAAACACAACTGGTAATTAAACGACCAGCGAGCGTTTTGAACCGTATAACGACATCCGAGCGGGTCTCGGTTCGGCCGACACTCCGGCTGAACGGCCTGAACCACAGTGCGGGTTTATACGAACTCTCGCCACAGGCACGGATATGACACGACAGGCACTGTTCGCGGTTGCCATGGTCATCGCGATGGTCGGGGCACCCCTGACCGGGGCCGTGGCGGCAGACTCGGCCGGGAACGCCACGGGGAACCTCTCGGTCGGTGTGGCACAGGACGACAGTGGCGAGACGACGGTGTCGGTGACGCGCAACGGCACCGACGTGGCCAACGCCTCGGTGCTCGTCGAAGCCGACGACACCTACGTCGGGACGGGGGATTACACCGCCGACGACGACGGGGAAGTCGAGCTGCCGGCTCCCACCGAGAACGTCACCGTCAACGTGACCGCCGAGGACGACAACGAGATGGCGACGACCACCGCCGAGCTGGACGCAGTCGAGGAAAACGAAACCTTCGGGAAGCGCGTCTCGACGTACGTCCTCGCGCTGCACAACGACCAGAGCGTGACGAAGATCGGACCGCACGTCGCGGCGTTCGTGACCGCACAAAACCCCGGCAACGCGCCGGACCACGCCGGCCCGCCGACCTCTGTCACCGGTGACGAGGCGGACGGCGACAGCAACGAGCGCGGGGCGCCCGCACACGCCGGCCCGTCGACCGATGTTGGCCCACCCGAGGACCGCGGTGACGACGATGAGGAAGACGCCGAAGATGAGGAGGAAGACGGCGAGCGCGGCCCGGCGGAGGGCGCTGGCCCGCCCGACCAGGCGGGCGGGTAGTCGACCACCGGACGCCCGGTGTCGTTCTACAGCGGCGCTGAGAACACGTCTTCCGCGGTGGCTTCGGTAGGGTTTTGCCGGCCCGACTCCTGTATGCTACCATGACTGCTCCCATCGGTGAGCGACTGGACGACCCCGACGCCGCCCGTGCGGAGGGGCGCCGGAAGATCGAGTGGGTTCGCCAGCACATGCCCATCCTGTCGACGGTTCGCGAGCGGTTCGAGACCGAGCAACCGCTGGCCGGCGAGCGCCTCGGCATGGCGATGCACGTCGAGGCCAAGACGGCTGCTCTGGTAGAGGTACTCGCGGCCGGCGGCGCGGAGGTGGCCATCACCGGCTGTAACCCCCTCTCGACGCACGACGACGTCAGCGCGGCGCTGGACGCCGTCGACGGCGTCACCTCCTACGCCGAGCGCGGCGTCGACGACGGAGCCTACTACGGGGCCATCGAGGCTGTCATCGACCACGAACCCACCATCACCGTCGACGACGGCGGCGACCTCGTCTTCGCCATCCACGAGGACTACCCCGAGCTCCTCGAGACGGCCGTCGGGGGCTGTGAGGAGACGACCACGGGTGTCCACCGCCTGCGGGCGATGGACGCCGACGGTGCCCTCGAGTACCCCATGTTCGCGGTCAACGACACGCCAACGAAGCGGCTGTTCGACAACGTCCACGGCACCGGCGAGTCCGCCCTCGCGGCCATCGCGATGACCACCAACCTCTCGTGGGCGGGCAAGACCGTCGTCGTCGCGGGCTACGGCTACTGTGGGAAGGGTGTCGCGATGAAGGCCAGCGGCCAGAACGCGGACGTGGTCGTCACCGAGACCGACTCCCGGCGGGCTCTGGAGGCACACATGGAGGGCTACGAGGTGCTGCCGATGGCCGAGGCCGCCCGGGAGGGTGACGTCTTCGTCACGACGACGGGCAACCGTGACGTCATCGTCGAGGACCACTTCCAGGCCATGCAGGACGGCGCGGTGCTGGCAAACGCCGGTCACTTCGACGTGGAGATCGACGTCGAGGGCCTCGCGGACCTGGCGGTCGACAGTTACGAGGCCCGCGAGGGGGTCCAGGCCTACGAACTCGCCGACGGTCGTCGACTGCACGTCCTCGCCGAGGGGCGGCTGGTCAACCTCGCGGCGCCGGTCGCGCTGGGCCACCCTGTCGAGGTGATGGACCAGA
>CAZOWU010000094.1:0-8347 GCA_964583735.1 uncultured Halobacteriales archaeon
CGGCGCCGTCGAAGACGAACACGGGCGTGAGGTCGTGCTCGAAGAACTTCGGGAGTCCCTGGACGACACCGATGAGGTTGGCAACCTCCTCCCCCTCTGCCGTGGTGTAGGCGCGGCTGTTGGTGAACTTGACCGTCGTCGTGAGATACCGGTAGAGCCAGTTGTGGGCGTCCACAGCAACCACGCCCGAGAGGTCGTCGAACGACAGCTCCTCGATGACCGCCAGGTCCCGGAGGTCCGCGTTTCCCATTGCCACGCCGTACGGGCGAGCCCGGCTTGAATCCCCCGACACGTGCCGATTTCGACAAAACGTTGATACTGGTCCAGTTCGAGGCCACGTACATGAGTGGCGCAGTCAGTCGGTTTCGACAGCCCGAGTACACCGGCGAGAACCGTTGTCTCCCGTGTACTGTGGTGAACGTCCTCATCGCTGCCGCCCTCGGCGGGGTCGTCGTCGCGGCCGGTGTCGCGGCCGACAGCCCCGTTGGTGGGCTCGCTGGGGGTAGTGTCCTCGTCGGGCTCTCGCTGGTGGCCATCTACCTCCGTGGCTACCTCGTCCCCGGGACGCCGACGCTGACCAAGCGGTACTTCCCCCCGTGGCTGCTGGCGCTGTTCGGCAAGGAGCCAGCCGGCGAGTACGCGGGGATGGCAGGTACCGACGACGCGGACGGGACAGCACCAGACGCCGAGAGTCTCGACCCCGAGGCCGTCCTCGTCGGCGTCGGTGCCCTGGAGGAGTGTGCAGACGGCGATGACCTCTGTCTCACGGAGGACTTCCGGACGGCGTGGGACGCGGGGGTCGACCAGGCACGTGACGCGGACCGCGAGGCGCTGCTGGACGTCCTCGGGGTTCCCGGCGAGGCCGAAACCGAGGAGTTCGGGAGCGCCTTCCGGCTTCTCGTCGACGGGCAGGAGGCGGGCCGGTGGGAGTCACGGGCGGCCTTCCTCGCCGACCTCGGAGCTGCACACGCGCTCGAAGCGCGGTACAACGAGTGGAGCGAACTCCGGGTCCGGGCCCGCGGACAGCTGCTCAGCGGGCTCCGGCTGTTCATCGACACCTGCCCGGCCTGTGAGGGGACTCCCGAATTCGGCACCGAGACCGTCGAATCCTGCTGTTCGACCCGGGAGGTCGCGGCGGTCGCCTGCCCCGACTGTGGCGCCCGGCTGTTCGAGACGCCCGTCTAGATGGGGTCGGGTGGGGTGTCGTCGGTTCGAGCGACGAAGTCGGTCTGGTCCGTCGGGAGGTCCCGCTCCGCGAAGATGTCGAGTCCCTCCCGGTACCGCGCCGGCGAGCGGTCCCTCGCGGGGCAGGTCAACAGGAGTTCGGCCATCCCGGTCTCCTCGCCGGCAAAGCCGAAGCCGGCGCGGTAGCAGGCCTCGTAGGCGTAGGGGTTGTTGACGGCAATCTGGACGCGCTCGTAGCCGTGTTCGCGGGCACGGGCGGCTGCAAAGGAGAGTAGTCGCGGGCCGATCCCCTCGGCGCGGCGGTCCACCCGTACCGAGACGTACCGGAAGCGCAGCGTGTCGGCGTCGGTGCGGTCCTCGTTGAACGCGACGGCGGCGACGACTGCTCCCTCGTCGCGGGCGACCGCCTTCGCCGTTCGCCCGGTGTTGAACTTCCCGCCGTAGATGAACTGCTCGTGGTCCAGCGCCAGGGCGTCCCCCGCCGGCGGCCAGTTCCGGACGACGAGTTCCATACTGCTGTTGTGGCCTCGGCGAGTAAGGCGTTTGTGTCGGCCCCGCCTACGCGAGCCGTGGACGATATCTCTACCTTCGACCGGCTCGCGAGACTGTACGACCTCGCGATGCCCCCTGTGCGGTACGGACCGCTGGCAGAGGGGCTGGTCCGCGCCGAGCGCCCTGTCCACCGCGTGCTGGACGTGGGGGGTGGCACCGGTCGGGCCGCGGCGGCCATCCGCCCGGGTGCGGTCGTCCTCGACGCCGCCCCCGGGATGCTCCGTCGGGCGCGGTCGAGGGGCCACGCGGCGGTCACCGGTGACGCGACCAGGCTGCCGGTTGCTGACCGGTCGATCGACGCTGCGCTGGTCGTCGACGCTCTCCACCACATACCCGACCATCCTGCGGTGTTCGCGGAGCTGGAGCGGGTGCTTCGCCCGGGCGGCGTGGTTGTCATCCGGGAGTTCGACCCGACAACGCTGCGAGGGCGGGCGCTCGTCGCCGCCGAGCACGCCTGGGGGTTCGACTCCACGTTTCACGCGCCGGCCGCGCTCGCCGACCTGCTGGCAGGCGCGGGCTTCGATGCGACTGTGGTCGATGGGGGGTTCGGATACACTGTCACTGGCGTGGTGGGAAGCGGGAGACACAAGTCCGGGCACGCCTGAGCGTGCGGTATGAGCACGAGCACGTATCTCCGGACACGGGTGGACCCCTCGGCCTCCACCGCCGGCCTCCTCCTCGGGGACGTCCTCGCGCTGGGTGCCTTTGTCTTCGTCGGCCAGCAGTTCGGCCACACCATGCGGCCGCTGGCGAACCCGCTGGGCTACCTCGAGGCGCTGGCGCCCTTCGTCCTCGCCTGGATTGCCGTCGCCTTCCTCGGGGGGTTGTACACCGCCGACGCGCTCTCCTCGCTCCGGCGCGGGCTCGGGTGGGCTCTGCCGGCCTGGCTGGTCGCCCTGCCGGTCGCACACCTGTTGCGCGTCCTCGTCAGCGGCAGTACCGCTGTCGCCTTCGTCGTCATTTCGGCGGTCGTCGGGGGCGCACTCCTGTTGGGATGGCGAGCGCTCGCGGTGTTCGTGTCGGAGCCCGCCGCCACACCGTAAGGAGTTATCGCCGGTCCTCGACGGCTACTGTCATCGACGACTGGAGCCAGGCTCGGTGGTTCTCGCGGTCGTAAATGACGAACTCCTGGTCGCCGACCTCGAGTTCGCCGTACCGGCTGGTCCCGCCGTCCATACCCGTGCTCTCGGTGTTGTCGCCCGTGTCGGGGGTCATGGTTGGGGGGTCGCGGGGACCGCCCCGCGGTTCTATGCCACTGTTACGCACACCCACGTAAGAAGCTTTCTGGCCGACTCTCGGTCGTGATAACGTGACACGGCTGCGCCAGGTGTTCGATTCCCACTCGAACGCTGCCCCATAACTTATAGAAAAGTTCTCTACATCCCTCGCTGTGGTGAAAAGTTGTACACACGGTAGATACAACGTGGCTACGAGGAACAGTTATATTTGCACCTGGTGTAGCTGTGTGTACCGATGGTAAACTACTACGACCTCGTGTTAGTGCTCATCCCGCTCGTGTTCGCCGGCATCGCCGGCGTGTTGGCAGTTGCTGGACTGGCCGCGTCGATGGCGGCGGCTGCAGGGGCACTGGCTGTCCTCCCGCTCGTCGGGCACGCGATGTTCGTCCGCGCCCCGGCCCCGGCGACGGCGACAGGCTCCGACTCCGAGCGCTCGGCCGACGCCACCGCACAGTCGGGGCTGCAGGCTGCCGACTGACCTCCCACTCTTCGCGTTTGAGTCGCTCCCCGCCTCCGAAGGTCTATACCGTCTGCCCCTGTAGCTCAGGCCACATGTCCGAGGTACGCTTTCTGGGAAGCGGTGAGGTGGCCGGACTCGCATCGTACGCCGACTACGTGGACGCCGTCCGGGAAGGGTACCGGCAGGTCGGCGAGGGCGCCCCCGCGAAGCCCCGGACGAGCCTGACCAGCGCCGACCCGCCGGGTTTTCTGACCGCCTACATGGCGCTCTTGCCGGAGACGGGCGCGATGGGAACCTACACGTACGCCGCCGGCTTCGGGGCCGAGGACGCCCACTTCCTGCTCCCCATCTTCGACACCGACAGCGGCGAGCCGCTGGCCCTGTTCGACGGCGCGAGTATGAACCCTTACAAGACCGGGGCGGCCGGCGCGGTCGGCGTCGACGCGCTGGCCCGCGAGAACGCCACCGACGTGGGGGTCATCGGCAGCGGCTCGCAGGCCCGCGCGCAGGTGGCCGCGACCGCGACTGTCCGTGACCTCGACCGCGTGCGGGTCTACTCGCCGACGGAAGCCAACAGGGACTCCTTCGCCGCCGAGTTCGACGACCGGCTGGCAACGGCGGCGGTCTCGGCGGTCGACTCCCCGGCGGCCGCCGTCTCGGACGCCGACATCGTCATCACGGCCACCCAGGCCACCGAGCCGGTCTTCGACGGCGAAGACCTGGCTGACGGCGCCCACGTCACGGTCATGGGTCAGTACAGCCCCGACGCCCGCGAGGTCGACGGCACCACCGTGGCGCGGGCGAAGTACGTCCCCGACCTGCGGGCGCGGGCGGACCTCGAGACCGGCGACGCCGGGGCGTACATCCAGGCTGTCGAGGAGGGAGCCGTCGACGAGGGCCACCTCCACGCCGAACTCGGCGAGGTGGTCGCCGGCACGGCGCCGGGCCGAACCAGCAGCACCGAGGTGACGCTGTTCGACAGCGGGGGTACCGGTATCGAGACGGTCGCCGCCGCGCACATGCTCTACGAGCGGGCCCGCGAGCAGGACCTCGGGGAGCCGATTTCGGTCACGCCCGCGAGCGAAGCGTTCTGAGTGCCACCTCGGGGAGCGAACCTGCCAACTACAGCAGCCCCTCGAGCCCGAGCGCCTGCGCAAGCGACAGCCCGCTGGCCAGCGCGCCGACGAGGTAGCCGCCGATGGCGCCGCCGTTCAGGAGGGGAAGGCCGGCGTGGGCCCGCCCGGCGAGCACCATCCGCAGGAGGACGACCAGTCCGAGGAATGTCCCCACCATCGCCGTCGCCGCCGGCAGCGTCAACGCGAGCCCGGGGACCGGGAGGGAGGGCACGCCACTCAAAAAAAAGCCCGCACTCGCCACGAGCACTGTCGGGATCACTGCGTCACCGAGCCCGATGAACAGCGCGTCCCGGTCGTAGTCCGCCTCGCTGTCGCTTTCGTCGGCAGTGTCGGGGTCCTCTGCAGCCTCCAGGGCTGCCGAGTCAGAGTCAACGGTGTCGTCCGCCGCGCTGTCCGCACTCCCGCTCTGCCCGCCGTCCGCGGCCGCCGCGTCGGACCGGTCCTCTCCCTCCTCGGACTCTTCGGCCTGGGGGTCCGGGAGGTCGGCATCGAGAAACGAGTAGGAGAGCGTCAGCGGCACGACGAGGACGACCGGGACCCGCAGGTCCATCACGCCGGAGGCGAGCGCCAGCATGTGCTCTGTCCCGTAGACGCTGATGGCGTCGTAGACCGCGAGCACCGTCAGGAGCACCAGCGCGGGGAGGATCCCGAAGTTGATGCCGAACAGACCGGCCGCACCGACCCCCATCACGACGCCGGCCGCGTCGACGACGTACCACTCGGGATAGAAGTACAGTGCAGCCCCGAGCCCGACCGCGAGTGCGACGGCGATGACGTTGACCGCGAATCCGCCGACGGGAACGTAGACGCCGGGTGCGACCACCCGGAAGACGTACCACGCGATGTAGACCCCCGAGAGGATGACGAAGCCACGGAGGACCCACTCGAGGTTCAGCTTGATGACCGCGAGCATGGCTGCCGTCGCGACGAGGATCAACGCGACGTAGACGACGCTGTTGGTCGGGTCGCCGGTGTTCTCGACGAACTGGTTGCCGCCGGCCTTCAGGGGGTCGACCAGTGCCAGCGCGCCGAGCTGGACACAGAGGAAGATGGCGGCGATCCCGCCACAGGCAGCCACTGCTCGGCCCCGGCCATTCATACTCCACACGGCGGCGGGAACGGTGTTGAGGGTTTCGTCATCGACACGGGGGGCGAAGGCACGGATGCTGCCGGCGAGCCGGCGTGACTCTCTACCTGGCGTAGACGACCCCGCCAACCAGCCGCGCTACCGGCTCGGTCGCAGGCGCGACCGCGAGGTATGGACGCTCGACGGGGCCGAACACCGTCACGACCTCGCCGACCTCGTCCAGCGACTCGTCGACCAGACGCGCGCCGATATCGGGGAACTCGTCGCCCGGCGCCCGCACGACTGCGAGCCCCTGGGCGGCCCGGACGACCTCGCCGACCCGCCGCATGCTCATGCCCGGATCGCTCCCAGGTAGGCGGCGACCGCGCCCAGCAGGTCGCTCTTGCTCGCGTCGTCGGCGTCTTTCACGAGCACTCGCCCGCGGGGCTCGTACTCACGGGAGTATGTCTTGTCGCGTTCGATGACCGCGTCGTAACCCACCTGTCCGACCGCCTCGGCGATCTCGTCGACCGTCGGGTCGGGGACTGCCAGGTCCTCCGGGACGCGTCGCCCCTCCGAGCGGCTCAGGCCGGCATCGAGGTACGCCGGCCAGATGACGTTCTCGACCATATGGCCTCTTGCCCGCCCCGGTTGAAACCGCTGTCTCTTCGGCCGCCGGTCGCCGGGCCGGTCGGGCTAAGTGTCCGGGCACCCTCAGAACACGTGTGCCAGAGGACCACGACGACGGCTCGGGGGACGACCGTGACCACGACGACGGCTCGGGGGACGACCGTGACCACGACGACGGCTTACCCGGAACGCAGCCGGAGGCGTCGGGCCCACCGGAGACGACGCCCACGGTCCGTTGTTCGCGGTGTGGCGACTCCTGGGACCTGGGCTACGAACTCGACGGGCTGCAGGTGGGTAACCGCGCCCTCGAGCGGTTCGCGCTCGACCACCGCCGCCACACCGGCCACTTCCCCGACGACCTCACGCCCTGGCTCGTCGACTGCCGACAGTGCCCCGACGAGGACGCGTTCCTCTCGGCCGAGCCTGCCCGCCGGTGGGCCGAGACCCACGCCCGACACACCCGCCACGAAGTCCGCGTCGAACCGCCGGAGGGCGAGCCGGAGTTCGTCGACAGCGAGAGGCAGTAGAGAGTGCGGGCTCTCATACTGCCGGCTGTACGTCTCTGAAGAATCACGCCATCCCGGGGTGGCAAGTCTCTGCACGAAGGGACAGCCGGCAGTATCACCCGTCGCTTCTGGACGTCGTCACGTAGACGGCCGACTTCCGGAGCAGGTACTCCTGGATGAAGGCGGTGACGTAGACGGCGGTCTGGAAGATGAGGTAGGGGCCGAGCGTCAGCGCCGCCAGGTACTCCGCGGGATTGTGCGAGAGGCCGTCGCGGTAGTCCTGGAGGGCGATGAGTCCGAAGACGGCACCCGGCGCAAAGAAGGGCAACGTCCAGAGGGTGCTGTCGGATAGCGGGATGTAGGTCGGCGCGCTGATACTGGTCACCGCTGACAGGATCCCCATCGGGAAGGCGAGCACGAGCAGCGCGGGGACGACGGCGTACAGCAGGGTGTAGATGCCGTCGAGGCGCTGGCGAGGGGCCAGCGTCGCCGTGGTCGGGACCCGGGTGAGATAGCGGTTGGCTACCTGCATCCACCCGCGGGCCCAGCGCTTTCGCTGACTCCACCACGCATCTAGCGTCGCCGGGTTCTCCTCGTAGGTGATCACCGACGGGTCGACGTGCAGGTCCTTGCCCGCCTCGTGGATCCTCGAGGACATGTCGATGTCCTCGACCATGATCTCTTCGTCGAACATACCGAGCTCCTCGAACAGTTCCGCCCGGAAGAAGGCCTGCCCGCCACCGAAGAACGTGTAACCGCCGTACAGCTCGCGGGCGGCTATCTCACCCTTCTCGGCGAGGTGGCGCTCGACGGTCGCGTGGAGAGCGATCACCGAGTCGGTCGGGTTCCGGCCGTAACACCGCCCCTTGACACACCAGGTGTCTTGGTCGTCGAGAAACCACGCGACCGCCCGCCGGACGGCGCGGGGTTCGAACTCGTGGTCGGCGTCGATGCTGGCGATGACGTCACCGGTGACGAACTGTAGCGCGTAGTTGGTCGCCTTTGCCTTGCCCCCACCGGGCTCGTCGCGCTCGATGGCTCTCGTGATGTCGTCCTCGGCGGCCAGGCGCTCGGCGAGTTCGCACGTGCCGTCCTGCGAAGACGCCTCGTAGCAGAGGACGACTTCCAGTTTCTCGTGGGGGTACTCGAGATTCCGGCAGGCCTCGATGGTCCCCTCGAGCACCGGCGCCTCGTTGTAGGCGGGGACGACGACGCTGACGTCGGGGAGGTCGGCGTCCTCGGGGAGGTCGGGTCTGTCGACGCGAGCAAAGGTGAGAATCGACGAGAGGACGGTCCGGACGACGAGCCCGAACAGGGCGACCAGCATCACCGTGTTCAGCAGGCGGCCGTAGGGCTGTGAGACGAACACCGGCGCGACGACCACCGCACAGATACCCACCGTGATGAGCGAATAGAGGAGGATCTTCCGGTAGGAGAAGGCGGTTTCGTCGACCGTCTTTACGTCCATGGCCGGCCCCACGATTCCGTGTCATATCAAGGTTTTCAAGCGCCTGTCGGCCGCTCGCCCGCTGTATCGGGCTCTCCTGGCACTCGCTTCATACGGTCGTGCGTAA
>CAZOWU010000095.1:0-8313 GCA_964583735.1 uncultured Halobacteriales archaeon
GGCGTGGACCTGGTCGCGATGGGAACCCACGGCCGAAGCGGGGTCGCGCGCTACCTGCTCGGCAGCGTCACAGAGAAGACCGTCCGGACCGCCGGTGTCCCCGTGCTGACCGTTCGGGCGGCGGCCGACGAGTCCTGACCGGTCCGTCCCGGGGGCGTCCTTTTAGTGCCACCGGTCGTAGCCTTACGCATGAGTGACACCACACCAGCGGAGATAACCGCCGACGACCGCGACGCGTTCCTCGGGACCGGCGGGACGGGCGTCCTCTCGCTCGCAGGGTCGGGCGAGGAGCCGCCCCACGCCATCCCGGTCTCCTACGGCTACGACGCCGAGGAGACCACCTTCTACTTCCGGCTGGCAGTCGGTACCGACACCGAGAAGGGCGACCTGGCCGACCGGCCGGTCACGTTCGTGAGCTACGGCCGGGAGGGCGCCGAGGAGAACTGGCGGAGCGTCGTCGTGAGGGGACGACTAGAGGCGACCACCGAGGAGTCGACCGCACTGGAGTCACTCCAGGGGCTCCAGCAGGTTCACATCCCGCTGGTGGACATCTTCGGCCGGCCAGCGAAGGATGTCCCCTTCGAGTTCTACCGGCTCGTTCCCGACGAACTGACCGGGCGGGCGGAGACGAGCACCGCTGTCTGACTGATAGTGATTGCTGTGACTCGTTACCGCCGGGCGGTCACAGATCGGCCGAGTCGCCTCTCAAAACACCGATATTCTCACAGGATGCCGAAAATAATCACAGCAATCACTATGAGACGTCCCGCTGTCTGGCCGGCTGGGTTTCTCCCGGGCGCGCAGTCGACGGTCGCCGTCTTTCATCACCGCTCCGGGCAGCGCGCGATGCTGGCTTCGCTCACCCCGACTTTGTGCGGTCGAAACCTACCACGTTAGCCCCTCGTAGGTGATGCCGTCGCGGCGCTCGACGATGCGACGGCCGTCGACGACGACAGGCCGCCCCATCGCATCGAACTCCGCGTCCAGGGCCGCAAACTCGTCCCAGTCGGTGACGACGACCGCGCCGTGAGCGCCATCGAGTGCCTCGGCCGTACCGCTTGCGTACGCGATATCGGGGAAGTGCTCGCGCATCTCGTCGGCTGCGACGGGGTCGTAGGCGACGACCTCGGCGCCGCGCTCCCGGAGTCCCTCGATGACCGGGATGGCTCTGGAGTTGCGCACGTCGTCGGTCCCGGGCTTGAACGCCAGCCCGAGGACGGCGACGCGCTTGTCAGTCACGTCGACGTGGTCGTCGAGCAGGTCCAGCAGGCGCTCGGGTTGCAACTCGTTTACTGCGAGCGCGGCTTCGAGCATCTGGGGCGTGTAGCCGGCATCGTGTGCCGCCGCGACGATCGCGGAGACGTCCTTCGGAAAGCAGCTTCCCCCGAATCCAACCCCACTACGGAGGAACTGGTCGCCGATGCGGTCGTCGAGCCCGATGGCGTCGGCTACCTCGTAGGCGTCGACACCGAACTCCTTGCAGACGTTCCCGATGTCGTTGATGAGGCTGACTTTCGCGGCCAGGAAGGCGTTGTTGGCGTACTTGAGCATCTCGGCCTCGCGGATGCCCGTCTCGACGAGTGGGATGTCGCCGTCGGCTGCCTCGGTAAGTGGCTCGTAGACTTCTCGGAGAGTCGCGTACGCTCGCTCGCTGTTGGCGCCGAAGACGACCTTGTCCGGGTTCAGGAAGTCATCCACGGCGGTTCCCTCCCGGAGGAACTCCGGGTTCATCGCGATGTCGAAGTCCTCGCCGGCGGTCAGGTCACCGCTGGCCTCGATACGCGGCCTGATCTCCTCCTCGGTCGAGCCGGGGACGACGGTGCTCTTGACGACGATGAGGTGGTCACCCTGCTTCCCGGCCAGCGCGGCCCCGAGGGATTCGGCGCCAGCCTGCATGACCGAGAGGTCGATGCTGCCGTCGTCGGTCGAGGGCGTCGGGAGCGCGAGAAAGGTGACGTCGGTCTCGCAGATGGCGTCGTAGTCGGTTGTTGCGCGGAGCCGGTCGCCACCGTGGGCGGCGATACGCTCGTCGAGGCCGGCCTCGTGGACCGGTGCCTCGCCGCCGTTGATCGCGGTGACAACCTCCTCGTCGATGTCGACGTTGACGACCCCGTGGCCCAGGTCCGCAAAGCAGGCCGCGACTGCTGTCCCGACGTAGCCGCTGCCGACGATACTGACCTTCATCACCCGTGGTATCCCTCCCTCGGGTTTGAGTATTCGGTTGCTATGCCGGTCCGGGACGCTGTCCACGCTGGACTGCGGCGACCGGCCGGATCAGTTTGTTCCACGGCGAACAACAGCGATACAGCGCCACTGGCCCGCTGAACACAGAATCCGCATCGTTCAGCCGCGACCAAATCTACCCTCCCCCCGGTGGGAATATTTAACACACTGTTCTGTGAAGTGGGTGGCAGACGTTCTCTCAGACCCCGAGCAAGCGGTCGATTGGACCGGGTGTCCCGAACGTCGAGCCGCGACAACCGAACGATACCGACGGAACATACAACAATGGAGCCAGAAGCACTCGTCACGGAAGCGGAGGCAGCCTACCAGGCACAAGATGCCGACCGGATCATGGACCTGTTCGACCCGGAAGTCGTCGTCTACTGGGACGGCAAGAAACTGTGGGAGACGTTCGCGGCGGTGCGGGACAACCACGCGGAGGCCATCGCCGACCTGCCGGAGTTCGAGATACAGAAGTCCCTCCGGGCTGCCAGCGGGGACACGATTACTGTCGAATGGCGCGACTCGTGGGTCGACGCGGAGGGCACCCGCGGCGAGGGGTTCGGTGCCGAGTTCTGGACGATGCACGACGACCGGCTGCGCGAGTGGCACGTCTACTACGAGACGTACGACCGCGACGAGCTGGCCGACGACGGCGACTACCTCACCCACCACCCGGCAGGCGAGGAGTAAAACGGTCCCTGTGGCGTCGGGAATATGCGGTGACTACCTCCCCATTCCCGTCCCGTAACCTGCGAACAGTTTTCAGTACCGGCTCTCAACGGGGAGCTATGAAAGCTGTCGTACTCGCTGCCGGGGAGGGAACCCGGCTGCGGCCGCTGACCGAGGACAAGCCAAAGGGGATGGTCGAGGCCGACGGCAAACCCATCCTCACCCACTGCTTCGAGCAGATGGATGCGCTGGGTGCGGACGAACTCGTGGTGGTGGTCGGCTACATGAAGGAGGCGATCATCTCCCACTACGGCGACGAGTTCGCGGGGATGCCGATCACCTACACCCACCAGCGCGAGCAGAACGGGCTGGCCCACGCGCTGCTGACCGTCGAGGAGCACGTCGACGACGATTTCATGCTCATCCTCGGCGACAACATCTTCGACGCCAACCTCGCCGACGTGGTGCGCCGCCAGCGCGAGGACCGCGCGGACGCGGCGTTTCTCGTCGAGGAGGTGCCCTGGGAGGAGGCCAGCCGGTACGGCGTCTGTGATACGAACGACTACGGGGAGATCACCGACGTCGTCGAGAAGCCCGAGGACCCGCCCTCGAATCTGGTGATGACCGGCTTCTACACGTTCACGCCGGCTATCTTTCACGCCTGTCACCTCGTCCAGCCCTCCAATCGCGGCGAGTACGAGCTCTCGGAGGCGGTCGACTTGCTGATCCAGAGTGGGCGGACCATCGACGCGATCCGGATGGATGGGTGGCGTATCGACGTGGGGTATCCCGAGGACCGCGAGAAGGCCGAGCAGCTGTTGCGGGGCGAGGACGCGGTCGACGCCGAGGAGGGCGAGAGCGGTGAAGTGACTGCCGGCTCGCAGTGATTAGGACGGAACGCGCGACGTGGGTCGCCGGTGCAGACCGTCTCCAAATTCGGGAGCCGTCGCCTCGTGGACGATTTTGAGATGGACCCCCGAAGCCGCAGTCCAGCCTCTTCCGTTTTACCTGCGGACGGTCTCGGCCGGCTGGTCATCGGTGTCCACGTACTACCAGCTAGTCACGACGGAGCGTTCGCCGACCGTATTGCCGGTTGCAATGGGGGCAGTTGTCTCCTGTGCGCGGTCCGGGCGGTCGCTGCGAGGGACACGCTGTGGGGGACGTTCAGTATCGCACCCCGAGCGGAGGTTGACGACGAGCGCACGGACCGAGCCAACCATCAGCCAGTGGCTGCCAGCCGATGTGAGACGATGAGTACCCCGCTGGCGAGAAACGCCATTGCCCCGGCGGTCAGGAAGACGAGCGTGTAGGTACCAAAGGTGTCGAACCCGACGCCTGCGAGGTACGGTGCCAGCGAGCCCGCGATGGCGAAGGTAGCGCCGGTCAGTCCGAACAGGGCGTTGAGATTGTCGGTACCGAACAGGTCCGCCAGCATGGGCGACAGGAGTGCGATGGCGCCGCCGTATCCGAGCCCGAACACGACGGTCACGGCAAGCAGGAGCACTGACGCCTGCACGACCGCCATCCCGAGGCTCCCGACGCCGATGAGCGCGCTACAGGCTGCCAACGCGGGGGGGATCCCGACCCGGTCGGCGACCGGGCCCACGAGGAACTTGCCGGCCACGTTCATCCCGCCGAGGACGCTCACCGCCAGCACACCGGCCTGTCGGCCGATGCCTGCACTCGCCGCGAACTCCACCATGTGGGCGGGCGGGATGCTGATCGGGATCCCGATGAGCAGGTAGCCCAGAACGGCCAACGCGAAGACGCGGGACTTGGCGATCGCGGCGACTTCGCCGAGCTGGGCGCGCCAGGCGCCAGTTGTCCCCGTCGATGGGGTCTCGGTGGGGAACTCGCGGCCGGTTTCGAGGTCCATTGCGGCCGGGTTGTCGTCGATCAGGAAGGCGACGAGCAAGAGGAGAGTCACCACGAGGACGGCCAGACCCAGGTAGGCGCGCTGCCAGCCTAGTCGGGCGATCAGCGCCGATGCCAGCGGCGGGCCGACGATGATCCCGATGCCGGCGCCGGAGGTCGCAACGGCCGTCGCGAAGCCGCGCCGCCGCTCGAACCACCGTGGGATCGTGGCATAGGAGACCACGTAGACGACGCTCAGCCCCGCCGCTGTCACCACGCCGTAGGTGAGGACCACGCCCAGAAACGTCGGTGCTTGACTCACACCGACAAGCCCGGTCCCGACGACGAGGGCGGCGACGGCAAAGAGCCGCCGGGTGCCGTAGCGGTCGATGACAAACCCAAGGGCGGCCGCGCCGCCGAAGGTGACGACCGTTTGCAGCGAGAGGACGAGCGCGGTGCCGCTGTGGCTGCGCTCGAACGTGGCGGCGATAAAGCTGAAGAAGACACTGAAGGAGTACATCGTCCCGAAGGTGATCATCGCGCCGATGAAACAACCGGCGACGACGATCCACCCGTAATAGAGCCGCGTGCGCGCCAAACGCGTTCGGATTGTCCGGTCGATCTCTGACCAGGGCATCGTTATGCCAATGAAAGGCATGGTAGTTGAACGCCCCGACTCTAGTCAGTTTGTTGACTTCACTGGATATGGCATACTGGCCCGGTGGTGGTCCGCGGTGTTCCTGGGGAGAGGGGTCCGAAGGCGTTGTGGAGTGTATCAGTCACGTACCCAAGTGGCCGATATCCTCCGGCACCAGTGTGAATCCGAGCGTGCGAAAGTCACTGTCGAAAGCGAAGATGTGCTCGATATCCCGCTCGTCCGCGAGACTACTGGTCGTGTGATCCACAACGGAAATTTGCTCGTCGGAGTCTTCGAACTGTTCACTCGCAGCCTCGAAGGTAGCTCCCCCGACTGATAGTGATTGCTGTGATTATTTTCGGCATCCTGTGAGAATATCGGTGTTTTGAGAGGCGACTCGGCCGATCTGTGACCGCCCGGCGGTAACGAGTCACAGCAATCACTATGAACGGATATTGATACTCTCCGCGTTCCGAATGGCATTCGATACACGGGTCGCATCTCCGTGGCCGAGTTTGCGGGGAGCAAGGGTCGCAAGTTCCGCGAGAACGGAGTGTGCTGTGAATATTGGCCGGTAGCTAGCATCGCCCGAGCGGATGGTCCCGAACAGTTGCGTAGCCGCCTCGTGGTGCGTATCACCTCCATCCACCCGTGCGTAGAACGCTCCCGTGTCAACAAATATCGGCGTCGATTCTGCCCCACTCATGCCGATTCTTTCCCGTATAGAACCTCGCCGACTCGTTCAGACAGGTCAGCCTCGCCGGATGACCCAGGCTCGCCCTCCCAGAATGGGTCATCCGGGTTGACCCCTCGTGGGGACTCATATTCGTTCACGACCCACCACACGACTCTTCGCGCTGTCTTCCGGCTGGCGACGTGGCCCTGTTCCTCCGGGGCACGAAGCTTTCTGCGTGCCGTTTCGCGGGCACAATCAAGCCCCTCGGCACCATCACCCGATGTGATCACTGGTCCCTCTACAGCTTCGAAGACACCGAGAACGTCGTCAGGTGTGACGGTCTCGGTATAGCGTCCAGTGTCGTCGCGGTCGTCCTTGCTCATCGAAAAGCCAAACGGCCACGAGTAACTACACCTTGTCGCGTACCCGGTATGGAGACACCACACGGGGGGTCCTGTGGGATAGCCAGTCGATGACCGGTTCTCGTGTGTCTCTGTAAATTCGGCTTCATACGGTCGTGCGTAATTCTTTGCAAACCCACGAAGCAGAAGACGGGTTCCGTGGTCCGAAACGTCGATTCTCCCCGAGACTGCTGAAATTGCGTACGCACGACCGTATGAGTTGTCGGGTCTCGGGGCTCCTGATGTGGAAACAGAATCCGGCCCGATGGGTTTATGCGCCAGACGGAGATGTGACCCTACATGACCGACAGCCAGCCGGTCGCCGACCTCCTCGCGGAGCGACCGGACCTGGCGGAGCCGCTGGCTGCCGTTCTCGAGGTGGACGCCGACCACGAGACGTGGACCTTCGAGGACATCCCCGTCGAGTCCGGCCCTTTCGGCGAACTCGTCGGCCGCGGAGTCGTCGAGAAGGTCGACGGGGCGTACCGGCTGGCCGACCCCGCTGCCGTCCGGACGGCCCTCGACAGGGAGACGGACAGCCCGGGGACGACGGACGCGGACGCGGCCAGGTCGGAGGGGTCGTCCGACGTCGACCGCTCGCTTTCACTCTCGGTGCCGACAGTCGACCGCCGGCTCGTCCTCGCGCTGGGGGGCGTCTTGCTCTTTCTGTTCCTGACGCGGACCGTCTTTGCCTTCGCCGCGGTCTTCCGCGACCAGGTGGTGCTCTCGGGGAACGACCCCTACTACTACCGCTACTGGGTCGAGCAACTGCTTGCCAGCGGCGGTGACCTCTCGCCCTCGGCACTGCCGGGCGCGGTCGCGAAGGGTGAGCCGCTGATGGTGACGACGCTGTGGGCGGCGAGCGCGCTGCTCGGGGGGTCGGTGGTCGCCACGGGCTGGGTGCTGGCCTGGTATCCCGTCGTCTCGGCAGTCATCGCGGGCGCGGCGCTGTACCTCCTGACGACGCGAGTCACCCGGGACCGCCGGGTGGGGCTGGCCGCGGTGGTGATGTTGGCGACGCTGCCCGGGCACGGCTACCGGACGAGTCTGGGGTTTGCCGACCACCACGCCTTCGACTTCATCTGGCTGGCGCTCGCGCTGCTGGCGCTGCACAGCGTGCTCGTCCGAACCGAATCCTGGCGCACGCCCGGGACCTGGCTCGCCGCCGGTGGGCTGGGCGGTGCGGTGGCCGCACAAGTGCTCGCCTGGGAGGCCGGCCCGCTGCTCATCGCGCCCATTGCGGTGGCGGCCGCGGCGCTGGTCCTCGTCGATGTCCGGCTGGAGCGGGACCCGCTGCTGTGGGGTCTGCCGCTGCTCGCGGCACTCGGGCTGGCGAGCCTGCTGACGTTCGGCGCTCACGAAACCCTCGGCTGGCACACTGGCGTGGTCACCGCCGCGCCGCCGCTGCTGGTTGGCGGCGTCGCCGTGGTGCTCGCCCTCGGGACAGCCGCCGCCCGGGTGGGCTTCTCCTGGCGCATCGTCGCCGGTGGGTACGCCGGGATGGCCGTCGCTGGGCTGCTCGGCGTACGCTACGGCCTGCCCGACTTCTGGGCGGAGGCATCGAGTGGCGTCGGGCGGATCGTCGCGCCCCGCGATGTCGTCGAGACCGCGCCACTGTTCGGGGAGGGCGCGGGCTGGCTGCTGCTCTTTGGGCTCTTGCTCGTTGTGGGCGTCGCCTACCTCGCGTGGGCCACCCGGGCGCTCGCCCGCGGAAAGCGGCGCTGGGCTGCCGCTGTCGCCTACGCGTGGGTGTTGCTCGGACTCAGCGTCTTCTCGATCCGGTTCGGCGGGGAGGCCTCGATCCCGCTCGCGGTCTTCGCCGCCCTGGGCTTCGTCCACATCGCCGAGCG
>CAZOWU010000096.1:0-8312 GCA_964583735.1 uncultured Halobacteriales archaeon
CGTCGGCCAGGTCGATGTCGTGACGGTCGGCGACCGTCCGCGGTTCGAGGCCGCGGTCCTCGACCTGCGTCTTGATGAACTGAACGGTGATCCGTCGGCCTTCGAGATGTGGCTCGTCGTGTAGTTCCTGCACGATTCGCCGCGTCACCTGGCTCATACGCCCTCTACACCGCCATCGTACTTGAACGTCAGGTCCAGTGACTCCGGTTGCGTACCACGTCCTGTCCCGAAACACCGCTGGCAGTCCCGCGTCATCTAGCCAACGGCGTACGTACGTGCGTTTAGCAGATGTACCGCCTTCCGGGGTGCTGTCCTAAGAGCTCCCCCGGACACTATCCACGATCAGGCGCTCCAGTGACGTCTCTGTGTCCGGATAGGGACTGCAAACAGCCTCACAACCAGTTCCTGCTGATACACTCGAGGACGATGTCGGACTGGTCTAGACTGTGCCATCTCGTGAATCGCGTCTCCAACCTCGCGCGTAGACAGCGTCTGGTCCCGCTGAAAGAGGACGCCCGCGGTGTCCTCGACACCCAGTTCGGCGAAAAAATCGTCGTCCTGCGTGAGGATCAATCGATCGTGTTCGCGGGCGTACCGGGCGATCGACTCGTCCTCGGAACCGACTCCGAGTTCTGCGACGTCCTCGAGGCGTTCGACGGCGCGCATCTCTTTTCGATGGTCGTGGTAGTACGTGAGCGCCCGGTAGACGTCGGCCACGTCAACACCGTGACGGTCGGCGACCGTCCGCGGTTCGAGGCCGCGCTCCTCGACCTGCGTTTTGATGAACTGGACGGCGATTCGTCGGCCTTCGAGATGAGGCCTGTCGTGTGGGGGCGCTTCGCGCAGGCTACCGCACCGAGTCGAGCAACAGTTTTTGCTCGACGCGTTTGACCTCGTGTTGGACGTCCCGGACGGCGTCGATGTTCGCGGAGATGGAGGTGATCCCCTCCCGGACCAGGAAGCGGACCATGTCGGTGTCCGAGCCGGCTTGCCCGCAGATGCTGGTCGCCACGTCGTGCTCGCGGCAGGTCTCGATAGTCTGGGTCATGAGCCGGCGGATCGCCTTGTGGTTGGCGTCGTAGCGGTCGGCGACCTGGCCGTTGTTGCGGTCCACCGCGAGCGTGTACTGGGTCAGGTCGTTGGTCCCGAAGGAGGCGAAGTCGATGCCGACGTTTGCCATCTCCCCGACACACAGCGCCGAGGCGGGTGTCTCGACCATCACGCCCCAGGACCGTTTTTCGGTGTCGATCCCGACTTCCTCCATCAGCCGGCGGGCCGCCTGCACGTCGTCGACGTCGTTCACGAGCGGGAACATCACCTCGACGTTGTCGTAGCCCATCTCGAACAGCCGGCGGAAGGCCACCAGTTCGTGCTCGAAGATGTCGGGTCGGTCGAGGCTACGACGGATCCCCCGGTAGCCCATCATCGGGTTGTGCTCGGCGGGCTCGTCCTCGCCGCCCTCGAGCTGGCGGAATTCGTCGGTGGGGGCATCCAGCGTGCGCACGCGGACGGGTCGGGGGTAGAACTCGTCGGCCACGCCCCGAACCCCGTCGACGATCTGCTGGATGAACTCGTCGGTGCCGTGGTCCTCGATGTACCGCTCCGGGGTCTTGCCCAGCGAGAGCACCAGGTGTTCGAGTCGGAGGAGGCCAACCCCGTCGGCGCCGGTTGCGGCGGCGCGCTCGGCAGCGTCGGGGATCGAGACGTTGACCTTGACCTCGGTCGCGGTCATCGGCTTGACCGGCGCCTGGGGCCGGACCTCCTCGATAGCGTCGCGCTCGTCGTCGGCCCCGCTGCCGGCCTCGACGCTACCTTTCTCGCCGTCGAGTGTGATGACCTGGCCGTCCTCGAGGCGGTCGGTGGCGTGTTCGGCGCCGACGACTGCGGGCACGCCGAGTTCCCGGGAGACGATGGCCGCGTGGGAGGTCATCCCGCCCTCGTCGGTGACGATGCCCGCCGCCCGCTTCATCGCGGGCACCATGTCGGGGGTGGTCATCTCGGCGACGATGACGTCGCCGTCGGCGACCTTGTCCAGTTCGTCGAGCTTCCGGACGATGCGCACCTCGCCGGAGGCTTTGCCCGGGCTCGCGCCGAGCCCGGAGACGACCCGCTCGTCCTCTTCCTCTGCGAGGCCGCCGTCGGCGACACCGCCCTCCCCGGCGCCCTCGGCGATGGTCGTGATCGGCCGGGACTGGAGCAGGTAGACCTCGCCGCCCTCGATGGCCCACTCGACGTCCTGTGGGTCGCCGTAGTGGGCCTCGATCTCCTCGCCCAGCGCCCGCAGTTCCTCGAGTTCGGCCTCGTCGAGGACCTGGGTCCCGCGCCTGTCCTCGGGCACCTCCCGCTCGACGGTCTCGCCGGTTTCGGGGTCACGGACGTGCATCACCTTCTTCTGGGCGACCGTCGACTCCCGCAGGTCGGCGGTCTCTCGGTCGATGACGTAGTTGTCGGGGGTGACCGCGCCGGAGACGACCGCCTCGCCCAGCCCCCACGCGGCCTCGATGGTGATCACGCCCGCGCCGGTGGAGGGGTGGCTGGTGAACATCACACCGGACTTGTCGGCGTCGACCATCCGCTGGACGACCACGCCGATGTCGACGATGTCGTGGGCAAAGCCCTGTTCCTGGCGGTAGTAGATGGCTCGCTGCGTAAAGAGGGATGCCCAGCACTCCCGGACCCGCTCCAGGAGCGCCTCGCCGGTGACGTTGAGGAAGGTCTCCTGTTGGCCGGCAAACGAGGCGTCGGGGAGGTCCTCCGCGGTCGCGGAGGAGCGGACGGCGACCGGGGTGTCGTCGCCGATTTCCTCGTAAGCCTCGATGACTTCCTCCCGGATCGAGTCGGGGATCGCGGTCTCGCGGATGAGTTCGCTGGCGTGCCCGGCGGCCTCGGCCAGTGCCTTCGAGTCGTCGGTGTCCACGTCGACGACGTCGAACAGCTCCCCGTCGATCCCTGTCTCCTCGATGAACGAGCGGTACGTGTCGGCGGTGACGACGAAGGCCGGCGGCACCGGCAGGTCTGCGGCCGTTAGCTCCCCGAGCGACGCCGCCTTCCCGCCGACGGCCCCCAGGTCGTCGGCCCGGATGTCGTCCAGCCAGAGTACAGCCATGTGCGTGAATGAGACTCTGAACAAGTAGAATAATGAACCTTCTGAACTTCGGCGCCAGCCCGAGCCGGGTTCGCTCTACCGCCAGGCGTGTCGACCCCTACTGGACAACCACTACCTACCACGGCTCCAGAGGTTAGGGGTTCTCGCCTCCCGGGAATCCGAGCGGCGCTTTTTAGTCCGGGTCTCAGATCTTCACCTGGAGGATAACAGATAATCATGGCATACCGTGAGAATACACGCACTGCGACGGGCTTTGACCTCGGCCTGTCCGGTGGCTGGCAGCAGTACTGGCTGGCGTTCCTGCGAGTGGTCGTCGGCTGGTGGTTCTTCGCCTCCGGATTTACGAAGTTCCTCACCGACGGACTCAACTACACCTTCGGACCGATGTACCTGGAGGGGATGACGGGGACCGCGCTCGGTCCCATCCCGGCCTGGATGGGCGCGAACCTCGCGTGGCTGATCGAGCCGGGGGTACCGCTGTTCGAGATGCTGATCGGGCTCGGCATCATGTTCGGCGTCCTCACGCGGCTTGCGGCCTTCGGCGGGGCCTTCTTCATGACCCTGTTCTGGGTCGGCAACGCCGAGTTCGGCCACGGGCTGGTCAACGGCGACCTCTTCGGGTTGCTGTTGTTCCTGACGCTTGGCGTGCTCGCCGCCGGCCGGTACTACGGTCTGGACGCCTACATCGAGCGCACCGCCTTCGTCGAACACCACCCGCGGCTCAGGTACCTGCTCGGCTAGGAGATGACAGACATGAACGACCTCAACACCATCGACAAGGCGGCGATGTTCCTCAGCACCGGGCTGCTGTTCCTGGGCATCGTCGTCCTCGGCTTCGTGGAAACACTCACTGGACAGCCACACTTCCCCATCGCGACGGAGGGTGGGGAAATCGTGGCCTACGGCACGTTCGGGCCGACGCTGCGGACCGGACTCGTCATCGCGGGGCTCGTGGTCCTGCTGGTCTACGCGGTGTACAAGCTGGCGACGCCGGTCGAGCCACTCACCGAAGAGACGACGGATGTCAGCACGGCCGACTGACCTCCCGTGGGCCGGCCGCGCGACCGGCTCCGCATCCGCCGCGGCCACTTTTCACCTGCGTCGGTGAGCGCGCGCTCACTCGTCGAGTTCCAGTAGCGCGTCGACGTCGACCCGCTCGGCGAGCAGGTCGGCCATCCGGTCGACTGCGTCCTCGGTACTGGTCCGCCCCGAGCGCAGCGTCTCCTCGACGCGGTCGACGGCCGTCCGGGTGTCGGCGTCGACCAGCACGACCGGGACGGCCCGGTCGGCGGCCTTCCCGAGGACGGCACTCGAGGGGCGGTAGCCGCCGGTGAGTACGAGACAGGCAAGCCCCCCGGCTTCGAGAGCCGCCGTCTGGATGTCGGCACGGTCGCCGCCGGTCACGAGCGCCGCCCGCCGCGTCCGCCGGAGGTGGTCGAGTACCGCGTCGGGCCCCATCGCGCCGACGGCCACCCGCTCGACGAGCCCGTCGGTCGGCGCGTCCGCGGTCAGCAGGTCACCCCCCACTCCCCGCCGGAGGTCGGCGACGCTGACGCCCGCAAGGTGCTCGTCGTGGGGGACCGCCCCCAGGCTGTCGACACCGCGACCCTCGAGGAAGGGCGCGGCGTCCTCCAGCAGCCCGTCCATGTGGGCGCTCTCGACGGCGTTGAACAGCACCCCTGCCAGGCGGTCGCCGAAGGCCGCCGCGCCCGCGAGCACGTCGTCGAGGTCGCCGGCCTCGGCGTAGTGACTCACCAGCACCGCCCGGGCGTCGAGCAGGTCGGCAACGTCGGGGTCGGTCAGCTCGACCACGCCGCCGGTCCACAGCCGCCCGCCACCCTCGAGTACCAGCAGGTCCGCTCGCCCGGAGAGCTCCGCGAAGCATTCGGCGATCCGTTCGCGCAGCGCCGCGGGCTCTTCCCGACCACGGACGGCCTCCTGGACGAACGTCGGCGAGTAGACCACCGGCTCGAGCTGGCCCATACCGGCCTCGAGCCCCAGCACCTCGCGGGCCAGGGCGGGGTCCTCGTCGCGGGTCTTGCCGACCACGCTCTCCAGGCGGGTGCCCTTTGGCTTCATGTACCCCACCTCGGCCCCCTGCTGCTGTGCCAGCCGCGCCAGGGCGACCGCGATAGCCGTCTTGCCTGTACTCTCCGCCGTCGATGTGACCAGTAGCGTGCTCATAGCGCCTCCAGGTCGAGGGTGAGCCGCAGGTCCACCGCTGTCGCGCCCTCGGCTGCCGCGACGACGGGGTTGCTGTCCAGTTCCTCGATGGCCGGGAAATCCGTCGCGAGCTGGGAGAGCCGCTGGATGACCTCTGTCAGCGCCCCCAGGTCGACCGGGTCCCGGCCCCGCGCCCCCCGCAACAGCGGCGCGGCCTCGACCGCTTCGGTCATCGCCCGCGCCTCGGGCTCGGCGACCGGCGCGACCCGGACGGCGGTGTCCCCGAACACCTCCACGAACACCCCGCCCAGCCCGAAGAGGACGAGCGGCCCGAACTGCGGGTCGCGGTTCACGCCGACGATGGTCTCCGTCCCCGAATCGACGTCGACGGTCTCCTGGACCTGCACGCCAAGCACCGTCGCGTCGGGCTGGTAGCGCCGGGCCCGCGCGACGAGCGTCTCGTAGACCTCCCGCACCTCCTCGACCGGGACGCCCACCTCGACGCCGCCGATGTCGGATTTGTGGAGGATGTCGGGGCTGACGACCTTCAGTACGACCGCCTCGCCGAGTCTCTCGGCGACCGCGACCGCCTCGGCGGGGTCGTCGACCACCGCGCCCGCCGGTGTGGGGATCCCGTAGGCCTCCAGGAGCTCCATGGCCTCCACGCCGAGCCGGGTGGTGTCGCGCTCGCGGGCACGCTCGAGCACCTCGCGGGCGCGCTCGCGGTCAACTTCGAAGGTCGTCGGTTCGACGGTCCCGCGCTCGCGGGTCCGGGTGTACTCGGCGAGAGTCTGGAGACTGTCGACCGCGCGTGCGGGGTCGAAGTACGACGGGACCCCGGCCTCGCTCAGCGTCGCCGCCGCCGACCTGGTCGAGGCCCCGCCCATCAGCACCGCGGCCATCGGCGTGCCGTGCTCGGCCTGCAGGTCGACGGCCGCCGCCGCGAGGTCGTCGAAGGAAAGCGTCGCGGTCGGGCACGCGAGGACGACCGTCATCCCGACGTTGGGGTCCCCGAGTACCGTCTCCAGCGCCCGCTCGAACCGCTCGACGGGCGCGTCGCCGATGATGTCGACGGGGTTGTGGATGTTCGCCCCGCCGGGCAGGCTCTCGCGGAGCGTCTCGCGGGTGTCGTCGGTGAAGGCAGCCAGCCCGAGGTCGGTGTCGCCGACGGCGTCGGTGGCCATCACGCCCGGGCCGCCGGCGTTGGTGACGATAGCCACCTCCGGGCGGTCGGGAAGCGGCTGGCCCGCCAGCACCGCCGCGGCGTCGAACAGCTCCTCGACGGTGTCGACGCGGACGACACCTGCCTGTGCGAGGCCGGCCTCGTAGGCCCGGTCGCTGCCGGCCATCGCGCCCGTGTGGGAGGCAGCGGCGGTCGCACCCGCTTCCGTCCGGCCGGACTTGACGACCACCACCGGCGTCTCGCGGGTCACCTCCCGGGCCACCTCGATGAACCGCCGGCCGTTTGCGATGTCCTCCAGGTAGCCCAGGACGACGTCGGTGTCGGGGTCCTCGCCCCACTCGCGGACGAAATCACGCTCGTCGAGCACGGCCTTGTTGCCCAGTGAGACGACGTCTTTGAAGCCCAGTCGGCGCTCGCTGGCCCAGTCCAGTACCGCCGTAATGAACGCGCCCGACTGGCTCATGAACGAGACCGAGCCGGGGTCGGGGCTGGCCGGTGCGAAGGTGGCGTTCAGCCCGGAGGGGGTGGACATGACTCCCAGACTGTTTGGCCCGACGAGATTCAGGTCGGACTCCTCGGCGACCGCCACCAGCTCGCGCTCACGAGTGGCGCCCTCGGTGCCGGCCTCGGAAAAGCCCGCGGTGACGACCACGACGTTCCCGATGCCGACGTCGCCGGCTTCGCGGACGGCCTCGACGGCCGGCTCCGGCGGGATGACGACCACTGCGACGTCCACCTCCCCGGGGGACTGTAGTGCCGACAGCGAGTCCCGACAGGCCAGCCCCAGGACGGTCTCGCGGTTGGGGTTGACCGCCAGTACCTCCCCGCAAAAGTCATCGACGAGGTGGCTGGTCACCGCGTGTCCGACCGACCCCACCTCGTCGCTCGCGCCGACGACCGCCACCCGGTCGGGGGCGAACAGTGTCGATAGCCTTCCCATCGACTGTCAGTTCGCGCCTCGGGTGGATATACTTGCCCGTGAGGCCCGGCCTTGTGGTGGCCGCGGCTGGGTGGAGCCGGGCGGGTCGCAGCGACGTCCCCTCCCTACGCCTCCAAGATGTCGTCATCATCGGGTTCGGGGACGGTGACCGTCCCGTCGAAGACCGTCAGCGCCGTCCCCGCAACCTCGGGGTCGGCCCCGGTCAGGTCTACCCCCACCCGCGAGGGCCGGTCGACAAAGTGGCCCGAGGCCGCCACGAGTTTCTCCCGGTCGGCATCGAGTGCGCCCTGCCGGAGAACGTACCGTGCTGTGGCGGCCGCCGCGCGGGCGCTCGCCGCCACCTCGCCCTCGCGGGTAAACACGCGGGCGTGCCAGTCGGTCCCGGCGGCGAGCGTGTCGAAGCTGAAGGCGTACAGCGCCTCGGCGTCGGCCTTGTCGAGGATGCCTGCGACCCACTCCCGGTCGGGGTCGGCGCTCCCGAGGTGCTCCATGAAGTTGACCGGAACCGCCAGGTAGCCCGCCCCTGCCGAGACGCGGGCCAGCGGCAGGTCCGCGCCGACGTCCGCGAGCGCGGCGCGGTCGACGCCCAGCGCGTCTGCCACCTCGCTCTCGGCCACCTCGACCGGGCGGGAGTCGGCGGGTGGCATGTCGACGGTGACGGTCCCGTCGGGAGCGATGTCGACGGACAGCTCGCGATGGCCCTGGACGGTCGTTGGCCCGGGGTCGTGGTCCTGCTCGACCAGCGCCCCGCTGGCGACGGCCAGTGCCACGTCCGCTCGGGCCCCGACTGCGTACAGCCCGTCGGGCTCGGCCGCGAGCGTCCCCGTGGCCCCGAGTTCGTCACCGACCGCGCAGTACTGGCCGTCGGTCAGGTCCGCGTCCGGGAAGACGGCGACGGGCCGGCCGGCCATCGGCTCCGT
>CAZOWU010000097.1:0-8184 GCA_964583735.1 uncultured Halobacteriales archaeon
TCGAGGTCAGCGAGTCGAGGATGAAGCGGATGTCGTAGTAGTAGCCGCCGATGTCGTCCTCGGTGGTCTCCTCCTCGGTGAACGCGTCGGCCATCCCGGCCGCCGTCGAGGTGACGGGGTCCGACTCCGCTTCCGCCTCGTCCTCGGGCTCCAGGTCCTCGGCCTCGTCGAACCGGTCGAGGATGAGCTCGGCCTTCTCGGTGTTGCCCTCCCCCATGGCCCGCTCGGCGTGTTCCAGCGCCTCCGCTTCAGAGAGGTCGGCGAAGGCTTCCGGTGGGGCCGCACGTACCGCCGGGGCGCTCAGCGCGTCGATGTCGATGCTGGCGGGCTCGCCCACGCTCGCGGCGGTCTCCTCGGCCGTCGCCTCGGCGTCGGGCACCTCCCCGGGGTCGAGGACGTCTACGTCGGCGGTGTACGACTCCAGGGCCTTGATCCGGAGGTAGAAGAGGACGACCAGCGTGACCAGCAGGGCAACGCCCGCGGCGATGGCGGCGGCGGTCGCAGTCGGCGAGAGGCTGGCGATGCCGAGTTCACCGGTGGTCGGGAAGCGGTAGTTCGACCCGATCCGGGCGAGCAGGTCGTTCGTGGCTCCGAGCCCACCGCGGGTGAGGTACGCGTAGGTCGCCCCGCCGGCCAGCACGAGGCTCCCGGCGAGAACGTTCCAGCGGTCCCGGACCACGGCACTGACGGGGACGTTCGCCCCCGCCCGGGCCGTGAGGATGACGAACCTCGTCACTCCGAGGCTGAACACGTACAGCGTCACCAGCGGGACCGCCCACATGATCTGTGTAAAGGGGTCCGGCGGGGAGAACAGCGCCCCCAGCGCGAAGATGCCGAGCACGGCGTAGCGCCACTTGTCCCGGAAGGTCTCGTACCGGACCACCCCGAGCAGGGCGAACCCGCTCATCGCCAGCGGGAGCTGTGCGGCGAGGCCGAAGGAGAGAGTCAGAAAGAGGATGAACTCCGTCCACTTGACGATGGAGTAGGTGGGTTCGAAGCCGGCGTTGACGGCGTTCTCCGCCAGGAAATTGAACATGATCGGAAAGAAGAGTTCGTAGCCGTACGCCAGGCCGCCGGCGAACAGCAGCAGCGAGAGCCCGATGGCGGCGACGACCTTCCAGCGGGAGACCGGCTCGTCGGGCCAGAATCCCCGGCGTTTCAGCGCGCCCCGTGAATAGTACAGCAGGACCGGCAGACAGACGACCACGCCGATGATGATCCCCACCTTGACCTGCAGCAGGATGACGTCGAAGGGTGTAACGGCGACGATTTCGGTAGCTTCCGCGGTCGTCAGGTCCATCTGCTCGAAGAGCAGGTCCCGTTTGAGCAGGTCCCAGACGAACGTCTGGAGCGCCCAGATCGTCCCGACGAGGACGAGCACGAAGAGGATGAAGATCTTCTGGAGGTGGCCCTGGGCCGAGGACAGCACTGCACCGACGGTCTCGCGACCGCGGTTGACCGTGCGGACAGTGTCCTCGTCGAGCGAACCCGACATTCTCCTATCGTGGGTGGATTGCCGACTGCGCGTTATCAATCTATTGCGTTGGGCCGGGGCGTGCAAGAGAAGGCTTACAAGCGCCGCTCGCAAACCGGCGCTCGATGACCGAGGGGGACCCCAACGAGGATGCCGGCTCGCCCGACCGGCCGGCCGGGGACCCGGACGGAACCACAGACAGCGAGGGCTCCGCGTCGGACGCGGAGGGGGAACACGGCGACCCCGAACCCGACGCCCCCGGCCGCGACGAGGGCGAAGGTGAGGACGAGCAGCCCCCGGCCCCGGACGCCGACGAGACGGACGCCGGCGACCCCGAGGACGACACCCTGACCGAGTGGAACGGGTGGGAGATGCCCGACGAGGCGGAGACGCCGGGGTCGGTGACCGGCGAGACGCCGGACCCACCCGAGGGTCCGGAGGAGACAGAGGACGAGGGGAATGGGGAGGAAGACACACCGGGTATCGAAGGCCCGAGCCCGGAGGACGTCCCGGACGCCCCGGGCGGGACGCGCCCGAGGGACGCGCCGGACCCCGAAGACGTGGACCCGGCGGAGGGGGTCGGTGGGGAGTCGTCAACCGCCGCTGGTGGTACCGCCGCCGCTGGTGGCGGGCCCGACGGCGACGACCCAGGCGGCATGCTGGGCGGGGGCGAGGGCGGTGCGCCCGACGACCAGGAGATGCCGCTGACGGCGCACATCGAGGAGATGGTCCGCCGGCTGGCAGTCGTCATCGTGGTGATGGCGCTGGTCAGCGCCGTTGCCTTCCCCTTCGCCGACCGGCTGATCAACTTCCTGTGGTACTCCTTCCTCCCGGGGTCCGTCGAGGCCTGCCAGCCGGTCGCGGCCGCGGCGGCCAACGGGACGAACGCGACCGTCAACGCCACCGGCACCTTCGCGACCGCGCCGGACTGGACCGCCCTCCAGGCGACCGTCCCCAACGGGACGACCCTCCGCGGGATTGTGCCACACCCGACACTGCTGAACCGCACCTACCCCAACGGAACCGTCATCCAGGCGACCTTCCCCAACGGGACGGTCCGGAACGCGACCCTGGTCGCGAACGCCACCGCCCCCGGCGCGACCGACGCAGCCTGCCCCCGGATCTACCAGCCACTCGCGCTCGTGCTCGCGCGACTGAAGATGGCCTCGCTGGCCGGCTTCGTTGTCGGCCTGCCTGTGTTCGTCTACCAGACCTACCTGTTCATGCGCCCGGGCCTGTTCCCCAACGAGCGCCGGTACTACCTCTCCTCGGTGCCGTCCAGCCTCGTCCTGGCAACAGTCGGGCTCGGCTTCGCGTACTTCCTCGTCCTGCCCGTCATCTTCACTTACTTCGTCGGTTACTCTCAGCCCGTTGCCAACATCGCCTTCGGGCTCGCGGAGACGTTCAACCTGATCGTCCTGATGCTGGGGATGTTCGCCCTTATCTTCCAGATCCCCCTGTTCGTGATGCTCGCGATCTTCCTCGGTGTGACCAGCCGCCGGTGGCTCGAGTCCCGCCGGCTGTACTTCTGGGCGGCCTTCGCCGGGGTCGCCTTCATCTTCAGCCCCGACCCGACCGGGATGGCCCCCTTCATCGTCGCGCTCACGATGGTTCTCCTGTTCGAGGGGACACTGTTGTTGCTGCGGTGGACCGGGCGGTGACACCCGCTCCGTTCGCCTCCGGCACGCGGGGACAAGGTAGATACCCGCCGCGCTCGAAACGGGCGGCGTGAGCGAAACCACAGTCGTCGCCGTCCGGCACGGCGAGACAGAGTGGAACCGGACGAGCCGGATGCAGGGGTGGGCACACGTCTCCCTGAACGAGCGGGGTCGCGGCCAGGCCCGACGGGTCGGCACGCACCTCGCCGCCGAGTACGACTTCGACCGGGTCGTCTCCTCGGACATCCAGCGGGTCAGGGAGACAACGGCCCACATCCGTGACGCCGGCGTGGCGCCCGAGCCGACCTTCGACGCCGGCTGGCGCGAGCGCGGCTTGGGCCGCTACCAGGGCTTCACCCGCGAGGAGCTGTTCGCGCGCCACCCGGAGTTCGACTACGACAACGGCGTTCTCTCGCTCGAGGCCCGCCCCGAGGACGGCGAGAGCGTCGTCGACCTGCGTGAGCGGGTGCTCGACGCTTTCGGCCGGCTCTGTGTCGAGGCTGCCGGCGAGACGGTTCTCGTGGTGACCCACGGCGGCCCGGTCCAGATGGTCTACAGCGCCGTCACCGGGACGGACCTGCTGGCGAGCAAAATGCGGTCGCTGGCCAACTGCAGTGTCACGGAGTTCTGTGGCCCGACGCCCGCAGAGATGCGTGTCGCCCGGGACAACGAGGTCGTCACGGCCGCCGATTAGTGGGGCGGGCTCCGCGTCCCACGCCCCACGCCCCGCACTCCGCTGTCAGTCGGTCGGGTACTCCGCATCGAGCGGGTCGGCATCGAGCGCAGCCGGGTCCGCGTTCCCGGCCTCGCTCCCGTCCTCACTGCCGGGGCTGACGCTGCCGGTCCGGTACCCCTCCAGGTCGAGTGTGACGTGCTCGAAGCCCAGGTCGGCGAAGTGCTCGCGGACGGTGCGGGCGAACTCGGGGGTGAGCGCGGCAGGCAACTCCCCGGCGCCGACCTCGATGCGCGCGAGACCGTCGTGGTCGCGCACGCGGAACTGGTCGAACCCCCACTCCCGGAGCAGCCGCTCGGCTTTCTCGATCCGGGAGAGCCGTTCCTCGGTGACCTCCAACCCGGTCGGAATGCGGGAGGAGAGGCAGGCCATCGAGGGTTTGTCGGCCACCGAGAGGTCGTAGTGGCGGGCGATCTCCCGCACCTCAGCTTTCGTGATGTCGTGGGCCAGCAGCGGCGAGTGGGCGTCGAGTTCCGCGACGGCCTGGAGGCCAGGCCGGTGACCCTCGCCCGGGTCGGAGGCGTTGGTGCCGTCACAGACGACACCGATGCCGAGCTCACGAGCCCGGTCGTACATCGCCGAGAGCCGCATCGTCCGGCAGTGGTAACAGCGGTCCTCGCCGTTCTCGACGAAAGCCTGGCTGTCGAGTTCCGAGAAGGTGACTTCCTCGTGGCGGATCCCGACCTCCTCGGCGACCCGGCGGGCCTCCTCGAGTTCGCCTTCCGGCAGCGTCTCGCTGCGGGCCGTGCAGGCGACGGCGTCCGCGCCCAGCGCGTCGTGGGCGATGGCGGCGACGACGCTCGAATCCACGCCCCCGGAGAAGGCGACCAGCACGCCCTCGCGACTCGCGAGGTCCTCGCGGGCGGCCGCCAGTTTCGACTCGACCATGCACCGCGTATCGCCTCCGCCCACATATGCCCGTTGGAGCAGCGGGCGCGACTCAGAGGACCCGGTTGGTCAACGCGTCCAGCCGGCCGTCGGCGAATGCCTGGTAGTTCTCCGCGAATAGCTCGGCGACCCGCTCGAACTTGTGTGGGGTCGAGCCGGCCATATGCGGCGTCACCACGACGTTCGGAAGGTTCCACAGCACCGACTCCGGGGGGAGTGGCTCCGCCTCGAAGACGTCGAGTGCGGCCCCCCTGATCCCCCCCTGCTGGAGCGCATACACGAGCGCGTCCTCGTCGACGACCTCGCCGCGGGCGACGTTGACGAGCACCGCGTCGCCGTTCATCGCGCCCAGCTCCTCGCTGCCGACCAGCCCGCGCGTCTCCGGGGTCAGCGGGCAGGACAGCAGGACGTACTCTGACTGACTGAGCACCTCGAACAGCTCCCCGGGGGCGTAGACCTCGTCGGCGGCCGCCGGCGCGGCCCCGGGGTCACGTTTCGTGCCGACCACGGTCATTCCAAAGGCCTGTGCGTACTCCGCCGTGCGGCTCCCGATCGCCCCCAGACCGACGATGCCGAGTGTCTTCCCCCGGATCTCGCCGCCGCTGTAGCGCTGCCAGACTCCCTCCTGCTGTTGGCGGATCCCCGTGTGGATCCCCCGCTCGAAGGTCAGCAGGTAGCCGACCACCTGCTCGGCGATGGGTTCGGCGTGGACGCCCGCGGCGTTTGTCAGCGCCACCCCGTGGTCGGCGATGGCCTCGAGGTCCAGGAAGTCGACCCCCGAGGACAGCGCCTGGATCCACTGCAGGTTCGGCGCGGCCTCGAGCAGGTCAGTCCCGACGTAGGTCGCGAGCAGCGCGTCGGCCTCGCCGACGAGGTCCCGTGTCTCGGGGGGCGTCCGTGCGACCCGGAGGTCGACCCCGGGAACTCGGGCCTCGACCTCGGTGCGGAACTCCTCGGAGTCTGACCAGTAGCCGGCGTCGACGGTGTGGGAGACGAGCACCGTGGGAGCTGCCATGTCCGGCCCCACGACCGACGGCGGGAAAGCGTTTGCGTCGGGACAGACCGCCGGGACAGCGGGGTGTTGCGGACGGCTGTCTGCTCCATATCGCGTGTTCGCAGGTCCCGCGTATCAGTCGTCAGGCTCCGGTAGGCCGGGCCCGAGGGCGGGCGATACGTCCCGGCCGGCAGGCCGACGAAAGCGAGAGACAACAGTTAATGTCGTCGTGCGTGAAGCCCGATTCAGACCCTCCCGGGGGAGCACACACGGTGTCAGGCACTGACTCGACGGCCACCGACGAGACGACGTACACCGAGAGTGAGATCCGGACCATCGCACTGGCGATCATCGCCGGGGTGCTGTTCGGCGGGGTAGCCACCGGCGTTGCCTTCCCCACACTCCCGCTTCTGGACCAGATCCTCGGCATCTCCTCGCTGATGCTCGGGATCATCCTCAGCGCCAACCGGGTCTCCCGGCTGCTAATGAACACGCCCGCGGGCAATATCATCGACAAGTACGGCGCCCGCCGACCGATGATCCTCGGGCTGTTCGTCCAGGCGCTCGGCCCCTTCGGATACGTGCTGGGGCTGTACACGCCCGCCGGCGTGTTCACTGTTCCGGGCCTGGGGCCGGTCTCCTACCCCGGCGTCGTCTTCGTGCTCGCGCGGGCCATGTGGGGGATCGGCAGCGCCTTTGTCTTTCTCGGTGCCTTCGCGACGATCACCCACGTCACCACCAGCGACAACCGCGGCCGGTGGCTGGGCTACCTCCGGGGTGGCCAGTCGCTTGGCTTCCCGAGCGGGCTCGTGCTCGGTGGTCTCGTCGCGGACATCTACAGCGCCGAGGCCGCCTTCCTGATCGCCGGCGTGCTCGCCCTCGCCGCCGGGATCGTCGCCTCGCTGGTCCTCCCGGAGGTGAAAGCGGAGACCGACCAGCAGGCCCGGCTGCGGGATATCCCGGCGATGCTCCGGCGCGAACCCCGTATCTTCCCGCTCGGGGTCGGCAACATGACTATCCGGTTCATGTTCGGCGGGGTGATGCTCTCGACGGTTGCCTCCTACGCTACCGCCTCGAACATGCAACTCTACGGCCTCTCCGGGGGTGGCATCAGCGGCGTGGTGCTGGCGACGGGCGTCTTTTTCTCCTCGGCGACGATGGTCATCGCCGGCCGGGTCTCGGACCGGCTGGACAACCGCGTCGTGATCACCGTCCCGGCCTTCGCCTCCATGGCTGCCGGCCTCACCCTTCTCGGGCTGTTCGCCACGCTCGAGGCGCTCTTTCTCGGCGTTGCGCTCGTCGGTATTGGGACCGGTGGCTCCGGACCTGCCCTGCTCGCCATCCTCGGCGACATCTCCCCCGGCAGCGAAATCGGCCGGATGGGCAGCGTCTACAACGTGATGGGCGACGTCGGTCTGGTGCTCGGCCCGCTGCTCGCGGTGCCGATGGTCGAGGTCTGGCCGGGCTACCGGACCAGCTACTACCTCTACGGCGCGGCCGTGGTCGCCACTATGGCCGTCGTCGCCATTCCGCTGTTGCGCTACGAGGTCACCGACGTCGTCTCAGATGCCGCCTGAGCGCGGAACTGGTCGCCTGCCCTCGTGTTGACGTACCCGACCGCGCTATTCGTCGTCGTTGACGACTGCGGTCTCGAACTCGCCGTCGGTCAGGGAGACGCCCGCCGCACAGACCGCGTGCTCGAAGGGGTGGACGTACAGTTCGCGAGCGGCCCCCGCCGCGTCATTCGCCGCCAGGTCGAACGGCTCCGGACTCGCGCGTTCGTAGGTCGCCACGAGCGTCGGCTCGGCGACGGCCTCCACGAGGAGGGCGTCCCGCCGGACCGTCCCCACGAGCGCACCGGGCCCCTCGTCCTCGATTGCGGGGTCGTCAGTCAGCCCCACGACCCCCGCGATCCGCGGGGTGTCGTAGTCGTCCTTCTCGAAATCCAGCGCGGCAAGCGGGCCTGCCAGCGCGTCGCGTGCGGGTGTCCCGAGCGCCAGCTTCTCGGCGACCGGGTCGACGTGTGACCCGTTGCCGATGACGACCCCACGGCCGGTCCGGCGCAGGCAGTTGTAGGAGATGTAGGGGTTGTCGCTCGGCGGTGCGTCCGGTGTCGGCTCGACGGTCACGGCGCCGTCGCGCTGGACGGCCCGGCGGTTCGGGAACGACCGCGAGGAGACGCGGTAGGCGCCCACCTCCGGCGCGACCACGAGGAAGCGTCCGACGTACATACTCGGCGGTGGGACTGGCCGCACAAAAGCGGTGGCGGTTGCCAGGCAGAGTTCAAGTGTCGAGCCGCGCCAATCGCCGGTATGGCGACCGAGGAGGAGTGTCTGGACGCGCTCCGTGCGGCGGCCCGGGAACTCGAGGACTCGCCCACGAAATCCGAGTACGAGGAGTTAGGGCTGACGCCCGCCGCGTCGACGATCCTCCGGGT
>CAZOWU010000098.1:0-8176 GCA_964583735.1 uncultured Halobacteriales archaeon
ACCCACCCGAAACGGTGGCCATCGTCGGCGGCGGCTACGTCGGCATCGAGATGGCTGAGGCCTTCAGCACCCACCAGTGTGACGTCCACCTCTTCCAGCGTGGCGACCACGTCCTCCCGCCCTTCGGCGGGGCCGTCGCCGAGCGGGTGGAGGCGGAACTCCGCGAGCAGGGAGTCACGCTTCACCTGGAAACCGAGGTGGCGGAACTGACAGGTCAGGAGGGACGGGTCGAACACCTGGTCTGTACCGGCGGGACGGAACTGGACACCGAACTGGCGCTCGTGGGGGTTGGTATCCGGCCGAACACCGCGGTGGTCGCGGACGAACCTGTCGAGACGGGGTCGGGCGGCGCCATCGAGGTCGACGACCACGGCCGGACGGGCGTCGAGGGCGTCTACGCTGCCGGGGACTGTGCGACGATGGAACACGCCGTGACGGGCGAGCAGGACTGGGTTCCGCTCGGACTGACGGCCAACCGTGCCGGCCGCGCCATCGGGTCGACCGTGGCGGGCGACCCCGAGCCCGTCGGCACCATCGCCGGCACCGGGGTCCTGAAGGCCTTCGACTGCGAGGCCGGCCGGACGGGGATCCTCGACCCTGAGCGGGCCCGCGAGGCGGGCTTCGACCCCGTCGCCGAGACCGTCACCGCGGGCTCGCGGTCGGGCTACTACCCCGGGAACGCGGAGACGACGGTGACGCTCGTGGCCGACCGGGACTCGGGGCTGTTGCTCGGGGGGAGTATCGTCGGCGCGGACCGCGCGGCCATCCGGGTCGACATCCTCGCAACGGCCATCGAGCAGGGGGCGACCGTCGGCGAACTCGAGCGGACGGATCTGGCGTACGCGCCCCCCTTCAGCCCGGTCTGGGACCCCGTGCTCGTCGCGGCGAAGGTGCTCCGGGGGTCGATCGACGGGGAGTAGCCCACATCGACGGACGCAGTCGAACCTACGGCTTCGAGAACTGCACGAAAGCCCCGTCCGACGCCACACACCTCCCCAGCCGACTCGCTCCCTCCCTCCGGTCGCCCGCTCATCCCTCGCACGATGTTGTCGCGGCCAGAGCCGCGACAGTGCGCGCCCGGTGCTGGGCCGGCATTCTGTAGAGGTGGGACTGAGAGACGCCTTCTGCTGTTGTGATCCACTCTAGCTGTTCTGTCTGCCGATAGCACCGGCTTACAAATACCGGCGGACCGACGTAGCGCACATGCCATCCGAGCATCTCGACTACGCCGTCGAGGAGGGGATCGCGACGATCACACTCGACCGACCCGAGGTCTACAACGCGTTCAACCGGCCGATGGTCATCGAGATAAACGAGGCCGTCCGTGCCGCCGAGGCCGACGACGGGGTCTACGCGATGGTCCTGACCGGTGCGGGCGATGGCTTCTGTGCCGGCGCGGACACGACGGACATGCGCGACTGGGACGACGCCACCGAGGAGGAGTACGGCGCCTACCTCTGGATGGTCCAGCGGGTCGTCGCCAACCTCCGCGGGGCGTCGACCCCCTCGGTCGCGGCCGTCAACGGCCCCGGTGTCGGCGCGGGCTGTGACTTCGCGCTGGCCTGCGACCTGCGGGTGATGGCCCCCGACAGCCTGCTGCGGGAGGGCTTTGTCAACATCGGGCTCATCCCCGGGGACGGCGGCGCGTGGCTCCTGCCACGGCTGGTCGGCGAGTCCAAGGCCCGCGAGTACCTGCTGACGGGCCGGGACATCACCCCCGAGGACGCCGTCGATATCGGGCTCGCAGTCGAACAGCGCGAGGACACCCTCGCTGGCGCCCGCGAACTCGCGACCGAGATCCGCGACAAGCCGGCGGTGGCCGTCCGCCGCACCAACGACCTGGTCGACCCACAGCGGACCTTCGAGGACTACTGCGCGCTGGCCTGCGAGTACCAGTGGGACTGTGTCACCGACGAGGAACACGACGAGGCCGTCGCCGCGTTCAACGAGGGTCGCGAGCCCGACTACGGCCGTACGTACGAGTAGCGGATAACGCGCACCGCGGTCAGTCCAGCAGAGACTGCGCCCGGTCGAGAAACGCGGCCCTGGCCTCGGCCGGCGAGGTCGGGTCGGTCGGCGCGAGGTCGTACCCGAGCCCCGGCGGCTCCGTGGCCCAGGAGCCGTCGTCGAGCAGCCGGTCGGCCTCGTGGGCCAGCAGGCGGTCGTCGGCGGCCAGTACGGTCGCCCACTCGGCCTCGGCCGGGGCGGGGAGCCCGACGGCCTCCCAGACCGCCTCTCTGATATGGGCCTCGACGGCCTCGAAGTCCCCGAGCCGTGACTTGACCGGACGAGGGACGTCACCGACGTAGGCCTCCCCGGCGTCGTGCAGCAGCCCGTAGGCCTGGACGCGCTCGCCGTGGTCGGCCAGCTCGCGGGCGACGTACAGGGAGTGTTCGGCCACGCTGTAGAAGCGCTGGCAGTGCCCGCCGAAGCGACAGGTGTGCGCGAGCGACCCGGCGATGTCCGCCAGCCGGACCTCCGCCGGACGGGGGTCGAAGGGGTAGAACCGTCCGCCGGTGAACGTCTCGATGGGCTCGCCCTCGCGGCTGTCCATGGAGACAGCAGTGGACGCCGGGACAAAAAACACCCGAGACGGCGGGCCACCAAACGCTTAATCGGGCCGCGGACCCCGTGTGTACCGATGACGGACGACCTCACAGATGCGATAGACGCCGCGGCGGCGACCTACGATATCGACCTCTCCGGGGAGGAGCGCGAGGGATACGCCCGGGAGGCCGAGCTGACCGAGGACCTTCTCGGCGACCTCGAACCGACCGCCTTCGAGTCCGGGCCGGCGACCGGCGTCGCGCCCGGTAGCGACGAGTACAACGCCTTCCGCTACCGGTGTGACCTGCCAGGTGCCGACGCGGGGCCGCTCTCGGGGATGGACGTTGCGGTCAAGGACAACATCGCCGTCGCGGGTGTCCCGATGACCTGTGGCTCGGCGGCCGTGGACTTCGAGCCCGGCTACCACGCGGCGGTCGTCGAGCGCCTGCTCGGGGCGGGGGCAGCCCTGGTCGGGACGACCAACATGGACGAGTTTGCCTACTACACGACCAGCGAGACCTGCGCCCACGGGCCCGTCGAGAACCCCAACGCCGACGGCGTCCCGGGCGGCTCCTCCAGCGGTAGTGGCGCGGCCGTCGCCGCCGGCCTCGTCGACGCCGCGCTCGGGACCGACACCGGCGGCTCGGTCCGTATTCCCGCCTCCTTCTGTGGCGTGGTCGGATTCAAACCGACCTTCCGGACCGTCCCCCGGTTCGGGTTCGCAGACCTGGCGACCTCGCTGGACCACATCGGCCCGCTCGCGCCCGACGTCGAGACCACGGCTCGCGTCCTGGCGGCGCTCACCGGCCCCGACCGCCGGGACCCCTCGACCCACGGGACGCCCGTCCCCGACCCGACCGAGGGACTCGACGGCGACCCCGACGCGACGGACTCCCGGGTCGGGCTCGTCACCGAGGCTCAGGACGGAGCCGACGACGCGGTCGCGGCGGCGGTCGAGAGCGCAGCCGGGGCGCTGGCCGACGCCGGAGCGACCGTCGAGGGGGTATCCGTGCCCGGCTTCGACGCGCAGCCGCTGGTCAACTCGGCGGTCACGGCCACGGAGTTCACGACGCTGGTCGCCCAGGCCGGCCAGGACTACGGCGTCGGCACGGGTTACAGCGAGGGCTGGCGGGCGGCGGTCGCCGGGATGGACGCCGAGGAGCTGGGCGAGAACGCACGCGGGCGACTGGTCGTCGGCCGGGCACTGACAGAAGCCACGGACGGGGCCGGCTACGTTGCTGCCCAGAACGCCCGCCACGAGTTCCACGCTGCTGTCGACGACACGCTCGAGACGTACGACGCGCTCCTGCTCTCGACGACCCCGATGACCGCACCCGACTTCGGCGAGGTGAGCGAGGATACCGACCTGCTCTCGACCATCGCCCACACCTCGCCGTTCAACCTCACCGGCCACCCAGCGCTCTCGGTGCCCGTGGAGGCGGGTGACGAGCCGGTCGGCTGCCAGGTCGTGACTGACTGGTACGACGAGGCGACGGCCGTGGCGCTCGGGCGGGTGGTCGAAGCCAGCGGGTGACCGGGGTCGGGTGGGCCCGGACAGCCGGGACCAACCCACAGACCCGAGGGTGATAGCGGTGACAGGAACAGAACACACTGGTACGGGTGGCAGGAAGGCGGCCCGGCCGTGACAGGGCGACCGGGCTCGGGTGACGTGACCGAGTCAGACCGGGAGCGACCTCACTCCTCGTCGTCTTCGTCGTCCTCGTCGCCGCCGTCGGTCAGGAGTTCGGTGTCGGTCGAGGATTCCTCGGCGAGGAACGAGGGGTTGTCTTCCTCCTCCTCGTCACTGTAGTCGGTCTTCCGCGCGCTGTCCCACTCCGGGTGGTATCCGTGGCACATGGTACAGCTACACACGGCCCCGTAGACACATCAATGTTTCGGGGAAAACGAGAGCATTCGTGGCTCTCGCGGCGATATTTGCGAGGTGGGCTTGGCGGGTGGGGGCGTCAGCCAAATGAGAGGGCGTCGCGCTCGGTCACCTCGCCGAACAGCCAGCCGGCGTGCTCCAGCGCGTACTCGCGGTGGTCCTCCTCGATGTAGCCGACGGCGTCCTCGACGAGTACCGGTCGGTAGTCGCGCAGGCCCGCGGAGCCGGCGGTGTGGAGCACGCAGACGTTGGCGAGCGTGCCACAGAAGACGAGGTCCCTGGTATCGCGGGCCGAGAGCCACCCGTCGAGGTCGGTCTGGTGGAAGGCGTCGTAGGTGTGTTTCTCGACGACGTGGTCCTCCTCGTGGACCGGGAGCTCGTCGACGACTTCGGCCTCCCAGGAGTCCTCGAGGACGTGCTCGCCCCAGCGCTCGAACTCGTCGTAGTAGTGGGCGTCCTCGAACTGCTCGGGCGGGTGGACGTCGCGGGTGTAGACCACCTGTGCGCCCGCCTCGCGGGCGCGCTCGACCAGTTCGGCGCAGGGCCCGATGGCCGCCTCGCTCGGCGGGGCGTAGAGGCTGCCGTCCGGGTGACAGAAGCTGTTCTGCATGTCGACGACCACGAGAGCGGTGGTGTCGGGGTCGAAGTTCATGGCCGTCCGTTCGGTGTCGAGGCTCAAGAAAACTTCTCCGGCGCCCGCGTCACTTTTGTCCGCGCGGCCGTAACAGTTGATAATGCGACGGACCGCCTTGCTCGCCCTGGTTGGAGCCCTCCTGCTCGCCGGTTGCGGCGGCACGCTCGCCCCGGCGACCGACAGCCCCGACACGCCGACGACAGGTCCAGAGGGACCCGGCACGGCGACCGCGACACCGACAGAACCCGGCGACGGTGATGCGACAGAAAACGGGACCGAGATGGCCGACCAACCCCGCCCCGACCCAGAGACCGACCAGCTGGGCTGGGAGAACGGCTACTGGTACAACGACCCGCTCCCGGTGAACGACACTGCCGACCTCACGCCCGAACAGCGCGAGGCTGTCCTCGCAAGGGCGATGGCCCGGGTTGAGCGGGTCCGCGGTCTGGAGTTCAACAGCACCGTCGAGGTGAGCGTCCGCAGCCGCGAGAACGCGAGTCTCGGTGGCAGCGGGGACCGCGACCCCGCGTTCCGGCAGTTCGACAACACGAAGTTCGAAGCGGCCTTCCTCATCGGCGAAGACAATAATTCGTTGTCCGTCCAGCAACAGAGCCGCAACCAGACTGTCGCGGGCTACTACGACTCCGAAAGCAAGTCGATCGTGCTCGTCAGCGACTCCGCGACTCCCACCCTCGACGGCGAGGGGACGCTCGCACACGAACTCACACACGCCATCCAGGACCAGCGGCTGAACCTCTCGGTCCAGCAGCGGGTCGACACCCGTGACGGCTACAACGGGGTCCTCGGACTGGTCGAAGGGGAGGCAAACACTGTCCAGCAGGCCTACACCGACCGGTGTGGCGAGGAGTGGTCCTGCCTCAGTCCGCCCGACTCCGGCGAGGAAGGCGACCCCAGTCCGCCGCCGAACTGGGGGACCTACTTCCTGCAGTTTTTCCCGTACAGTGACGGCCCGGGATTCATCGCCTCGCTCCGTGACGGCGACGACTGGTCCGGGGTCAGCGCCGCCTACGATGACCCGCCACGCAGCGCGCAGGCGGTCATCGAGCCCGACGACTACGGCAGCTTCGAGGTCGAGGATGTCGAGCTACGAGACCGCACGAGCCGGAACTGGGACCGGGTCCGCCCGCCGGACCGGCCGGACTACGGACGGCTCGGCCGGTCGGGACTGGGCGCGATGTTCGCCCGAACAATATACGACGACTCCAACCGCACGTCGCTGGTCGCCGCCCAGGAGTGGCTCAACCTCGACGGCGGCGAGGTCAACACGACCGACCCGCTGAACTACGGCCTGGCGGTCACCCGTGGCTGGACCGGCGACCGGCTGCACGCCTACCGCAACGGTGAGGAACTGGCCTACGTCTGGCGGCTGACCTGGGAGTCGCCGGCCGACGCCCAGCGCTTTGCCGACGGCTACCGCACGCTGCTGTCCTACTGGGGTGGAGACCGCGTCGCCGAGGGCATCTGGGTCGTCGACGACGGGCCGTTCGCCGACGCGTTCCGGGTGACTGTCGATGGGTCGCAGGTGACTGTGACGAACGCGCCCACGCGGGCCGAACTTGACGAGGTGCGGGCCCCGTGAGGCGCGCGGCGGTCATCACACTCGCGGTCGCCGCGCTGGCGGTGCTGGCGGGCTGTGGAGCCTTCGGCCCGGCCGACGACGGCGAACTCGGCGTCGAGAACGGCTACAGCTACGACGACGACCTGTCGGTCACGACCGACGACGGCCTCAACCAGTCCGAACTGACGGCGGTCAAGAGCCGAGCGATGGCCCGCCTCGAGCGGGTCCGCGGGCTGGAGTTTACCGAGGACGTCCCCGTCCGCATCATCACCCGCGAGCAGTACCGCGCGAACCAGACCTCGACGCCCAACCGGACCCAACAGCTGTGGAACAACCAGGTCTGGGAGGGACTGTTTCTGGTCGGGGAGGACAGGAACGTCTCGGCGGTCTTCGACGACCTCCGCGGGAGCACCGTCCAGGGCTACTACTCGCCGGGTAGCGACGAGATCGTGGTCGTCAGCGACGCCGAGACGCCGCGGCTCAGCCGCGGGACGCTGGTCCACGAGCTCGTCCACGCCCTCCAGGACCAGCAGTTCGGGCTGGACGAGTCGATGGCCACCCAGGACCGCCAGCTGGCCCGCAGCGGCGCCATCGAGGGGGAAGCGAATCTCCTGACCGCCCGCTACCAGGGGCGGTGTGACGGGGAGTGGTCCTGCGTCTCCGTCCCCGGCAGTGGCGGCGGTGGCGGCGGGAGCCTCTCGAACCCCGGCGTGTTCGTCGTGCTCTACCAGCCCTACGCCACCGGGCCAGGTTTCGTCGCCACCCTCGAACAGCGCGGGGGCTGGGACGCCGTCGACGACGCCCACGACACGTATCCCGCGAGCAGCGAGCAGGTCATCCACCCCGAGCGCTACCCCGACGACGAACCCGTCGACGTCGAGGTGCCCGACCGCTCCTCGGCGGCGTGGGACCGCTTCGACCACGACCCCGTCGCCGACACCGTCGGCGAAGGCTCTCTCTACGCGATGCTGGTCGAGAACGGCGTCGGCGAGACACCGTCCTCGCGGTACAGCTACAGCCACCCCGCAGCCGACGGCTGGGCCGGCGACACGCTCGTCCCGTACCGGTCGGCTGAGGGCTACGGCTACGTCTGGGAGACTGCCTGGGCGGACGCCGAGGAGGCGCGGGAGTTCCACGACGCATACCGCGAACTGCTGGAGAAGCGGGGCGCCGTCGCCCGCGGGGACGGCGTCTGGGTCATCGAGGACGGGCCCTTCGCCGACGCCTTCCGGGTCACCCGCGAGGGGAGCCGCGTCCGGGTGGTCAACGCCCCGACCGCCGGGGACCTCGACGGGGTCCACGCCGGGTGAGCGGCGGCCGCCCGGGCGGGACCGTCCGGTGCGGAGCCCGCCGGCTGGCCTGCGATGCGCGCCGATAGTCTTTATCGGCCGCGAGTGAACAGAAAATCGTTTGACCCGGGCCCGAGTAGCACCGGCCATGGAGTTCGACATCGTGAGCCCGGAGGCGATAGCGGGCGGGCGAGCGACGGACGCGTACTTCGACCGGACGGTCGAGACGCTGGAACACGCCG
>CAZOWU010000099.1:0-2474 GCA_964583735.1 uncultured Halobacteriales archaeon
GAAGTACATCGCGTTGCCGGCGTTGAGCGCGATATCGGTGCCGTGCTGGTGGTGCAGCGCCGGCTCGCTACGGCGCATCCGTGCTTCGTCCTCGACGTCGTCGACGATGATCGTCCCGTTGTGGAGGATCTCGGGGACGGTGGCGTAGGGGAGATACGCCTCCGGGTCCTCGCCGAAGGCATCGACCGTGATGAGAAAGAGCACCGCACGCCAGCGCTTGCCGCCCCGGTCCAGCAGCTCCCAGATGGGGTTGGCTAGCGCGCGCTGGATCGCTTCCGCCTGGTAGCGGTGGGTCGGCTCGCCGAAGAACTCGCCCAGGTACGCCTCGTCGACTTCCCGCGGGAGCACCTCCTCGATGGCCTCGTCGACCGCCGGCCGCCACTCGGCGAGTACGTCCTGCATGGCCGAATTCTCGGTGTGTGGGCTGAAAAAACCCCCACTCGCCCCGTCGGCCCGTCAGAGGACTTGGCCACCAGAGGCCCCAGCCGACCGGAGGACCTGACCGTCGGAGGTCCCGGCCGACGCTGGGAGCGAGTGGAAAAGTTCTAATGCGGCTAGTGTGGAGATTCGAGTATGGCCCCAATCGTCAGACTGTTCGGCCCTGTGGACGGGGTGCTGGGAGCCGAGGTGGGCATTGGCGAGGTGCTCGTCATCGAGGT
This sequence comes from uncultured Halobacteriales archaeon, assembly GCA_964583735.1. Classification (GTDB taxonomy): domain Archaea; phylum Halobacteriota; class Halobacteria; order Halobacteriales; family Haloarculaceae; genus Salinirussus. Next base: position 660 of record CAZOWU010000099.1, read on the forward strand.
GCTCCTGCTCGTCCTGGTGGTCGGAAACTTCGTCACGAGGTTTCTCGCCCACGCTCGCCACCGGCACCAGGCCGAAGAGGGCGCGGAAGCAGTCTCCCGGTTTCTCCCCCACGAGGTCGCGAACGTCGCGCTGATCGTCGCCTCGCTGTACTACCTCACCCTCGAAGCCCACGCCGGCATGGTTATGTCTGTGCTGGTGCTGGGCCTGTTTCTCGCGGACTTCTTCGAGTTCGAGGCCCGCAAGGCCGAAGCCCGCCGCGACGTCGCGCTCGACCGCCCCAAGGGAGCGCTCGGTGCCGGTCTCATCGTCTTCGCGTACGCCGCCTACCAGGTGCTGTTTTTCCTCATCGACGGCTACGTGGCTGCGGTCATCTGAGCCGGGCTCGCCCACCTGTCTCCGGCTTGCTCTGTCCGAGGGACTCGGGTCTCCGCGAACGGACTCTCGCGGCTGGACGTTCCCATCACCCACCTGTTCAGTTCGAGCTGACGACCTTGATTACGTCGCCCTCCGAGAGTTCGTGGCCCTCGCCGACCTGGCGGTCCCGCCGGGCGTCGACCGCGTAGAGGTAGCCCTCGCCGATGTCCGAGTGCACGGCGTACGCCAGGTCCGGTGGGGTCGCACCCGACGGGAGCAGGTGCGCGTCCGGGAGCATCCGGCCCTGGCCGTCCGTCCACTTGGTCTCGTTCTCGACGGGGTAGACGGCGATCCTGTCGAGCAGGGCGTAGACGGCAGTGTCGAGTGCCTCCTGGACGCCCGTCCCGCCGTGGGTCTCCATCACGTCCCGGACCTGGGCCAGTCCCTGCTCCTGCTGGTCGCTCAACTCGCCACGCACCGCGAAGGCGGAGTCACCGGGGTCGTAGTCGACGAGACCCGCCTCCGCGGCCCGCCGGAGCGCGAGCTCACCCTCCGCGGTCGCCGGGATGACCCGCTCTGCGTGCTCGTGAAGCCGGTCGACGGTCCCCGCCGGCGCGATGTCGGCCTTGTTCGCCACCACGACGATGGGCTTGGTCCGTTCGCGCACCGCCGAGGCGAGCCGGCGGCGGTCCTCCTCGGCCCACTCCAGCGGGTCCTCCGGGTAGTCGACGGCTCGCAACACTGCCCCGACGTCCGCAGCCGTCGCGCCCACACCCGTTAGCATCTCCGTCAGCGCGTCGTCGATGTCGAAGTCGGGCGACCGAGACTGGCGCTTGACCCCCTCCCAGTTGTCGGCGACGATCCCGGCCAGCCAGCGGTCCATCTCTGTCTCGATGAAGGCAAGGTCCTCGACTGGGTCGTGCTCGCCCACTTCGACGGGCTCGCCCTCGGCGTTCGTGCCGCCCGAGGCGTCGACGACGTGGAGGATCGCGTCGGCGGTGGTGAGTTCGTCCAGAAACTGGTTCCCGAGTCCCCGGCCCTCGTGTGCACCGGGGACGAGCCCGGCCACGTCGAGCAACTCGACGGGGACGTACCGCTTGCCGTCCCGGCAGTTGTCGCTGTCACACCGGCGGTCGCGGTCCAGGCAGGGGCACTCTGTCCGGACGTGGCTGACCCCGCGGTTGGGGTCGATCGTCGTGAAGGGGTAGTTGCCCACCTCCACGTCGGCCATCGTGGCCGCCTTGTAGAAGGTGGATTTACCGGCGTTTGGCTTGCCGGCCAGCGCGAGCGAGATCATACCCTGGGTACTCGTGACGGCGGAAAGCGCTTTTCGGTTACCGACCCGGCAGCGCGCAGGCGGGGTCGCCGGCCAAGTCGCCACCACTCGGCACGGAGACTGGCCTCACTCCGGGGGCTCCGATCCGGGCTCTGCCGACGCGCTCTCGGTGTCGGCGTCGACG
>CAZOWU010000099.1:2574-8088 GCA_964583735.1 uncultured Halobacteriales archaeon
GGTGTCGGCGTCGACGGTGTTCCCACCGCCTCCGTCGCTTCCGTTGCTTCCGTTGCTTCCGTTGCTTCCGTTGCTCCCGTTGCTTCCGTTGGCCCGCGTGATCGCCGGCATCGGGTCGGGGTCGGGCACCGATTCCGGGTCGGTAGCCGGCCTCCCCTTGGTGACGACTTCGTCGTCCAGGACGGGCTCGGAGACCATCGACATCTCGTCGCCGGCGCGGATGGCGCCCTCGACGGTCGCCTCGTGGTGCACTTCGACGTAGTCCCCGGAGACGTCGCCGCGGACCTCCGCGCCCGGGCCGATGCGGACCGTCCCCGTGCGGGTGGTGACGTTCCCCGTTACTTCGGTCCCGGCTCCGACGGTGACACCCTCTTTGGCACGGAGGCTGCCGAAGACCTCGTTGTCCCGGCCGACGACAAGCGACTCGGCGCGGACGTTGCCGTGGAGGCGACAGTCGTCGCCGACCCGTCCGGGGGTGGAGACCCGCCAGGCGTCGTCGCCCACACGGGCAGACCGCGGGATAACGACTGGCTGGTGCTCGCGCTCGTCGCTCGTCAGCGCCTCCAGCATCTCCTCGGCGGCCTCTTCCTCGCCGATCCGCAGGAGCTGGGAGAGATAGACGACGAGGAATGTGATCGTGGGCATGGGGTTGCGGATGACAATCCAGCCCGCGGCCTCGAAGCCGTCGTCGATGTCGACGTCGTCGCCGATGTCGAGGTCACCGGCGACCTTCAGTTGGCCGCCGACGTGGACGCGTTCGCCGAGGTAGGCGTCCTCCCCGACGAGGACGTCGCCGTCGACCTCACACCACATGTCCAGCCGGCAATCGCCCGCAGCCTCGATGTTGCCGCCGAAGCCGACGCGCTCGCCTGCGACGACGTTCCCCCCGCGGACCCCGAACTCCACGTGGCTCTGCCCGCCGACGAGGACGTCGCCGTCGGTTACGAGGTCGTGTTCCTCGACGTGGGTCCCGTCCGGGATGACCAGTTCGTCGAGTGGGTCCGAGCGGAATATCGGCACAGTCAAACACCTGTGTTCGCTGTTCTTAAAGCCTGAGGCTGCGTCTGACTCGCGTCTGACGCCCGCGTGACACGCCCCCCACATCGTCGGGTCGACACTCCCTGCCAGCCGCGCCCGTGAGGCCGAACAGCCAAGGGTAGCCAGCCCTACCCTCGACTATGCCGGAGTTGCACGCCGACGCGCGAGCCGAAGCAGTTGTCGACGCGCTGGGGTTGCTCTATCACGACGACCTCGACCCCGAGGAGTTCATGCTCTTTCCCGAGGGGGAGACCCCGACCATCGAGGCCGACGGCGAGGTGAGCGACTGGGCGGACACCTACGGCGGCCGGCCGGCCTTCGAGTGTCTGGTCCGGACAATCCTGAGCCAGAACACCTCCGACGCGGCCAGCCAGCCCGCCCACGACGCGTTGATGGAGCGGTACGCCGACCGCGGGTCGTCCTCCGATGTCGACGCCACCGGGCTCCGCTCCCCACACGAGGCCGTCCGGGAAGCCCTCGAGCGTGACGTGCCTCCGGAAAAGTGTGGGTTCGGTCACACCGCGATGATCCAGTTCGGCCGCGAGTACTGCACGGCCCGCTCACCCGCCTGTCTGGACGACCCCGAGGCCTGCCCGCTGGCGGGAGTCTGCGACCAGGTTGGCGTCGTTCCGGAACGCGGCGAGGCCATCGACCCTGCGGAGGCCGGCGCCAGTAGTGACGCCGGCACCGGCACGGATGGCGAAAGCGGAAGTGGCGAAGCGGGGGCCGGCCGATGAGCGACGCCGAGCAGACGGGCGGCGCGAGTCAGTACCTGGACACCGAGGGGCTCTACGCCACACTCGCCGAGGTCCTGGGTGAGCCCGAGTTCTGGGCGCTGTCGCCCCACGAACCCGGGCTGGGCAACGAGACGCTGTTTCTGATGTGGGGCGACCGGCGGTTCGTCGTCCGGCGGCCGCCACTGGCCGGCGCGCCCGCCGACGCACACGACGTCTTCCGGGAGTTTCGCCTGCTGGAGGCCCTGGAGTGGACGGACCTCCCGACCCCCCATCCCGTCCTGGCCGTCGAGGACCCGGATGTCGCCCGTGCGCCCTTCACCGTCGTCGAGCGGCTGGACGGGAAGGTGCTGCGCCACGGCGAGCCGATGGACTACATCGAGGGGGAGAACCGCGGGGGAGTGGGCAAACAGCTCGTCGACACGCTCGCGGGGATCCACGCAGTCGACCTGGGCAGGACGGGGCTACTGGAGGCGGGCACGGAGGGCGACGCGTCGGCGCTGCCGCCGCTCGACCGCGGGCTCGAGGCCCGGGTCCGGGACTGGCGCGAGCGGTTTGCAGCCTACCGCGAGCAGACGGGCCGGGAGGTTCCCGGTGTCGAGGCGGTCGGCACGTGGCTGGCGGCGAACGTTCCCGACGACCCTGACCGAACGCTCGTCCACGGCGACTACACGCTGGGCAACGTGAAGTTCACACCAGAGACGCCGCCCGAAGTCGTCGGCGTGCTGGACTGGGAGCGTGGCGGCATTGGCGACCCGCTGGCCGACCTCGGCCGACTGCTCGCCTTCTGGTTCGAGACCGAGGCCGAGGCCTGCGGCGTCCCCTGGGAGGTGGCACCCCGTTTCACCACCCGAGCGGGGTATCACTCCCGGACCGACCTGGTCGACCGCTACGAGGTCGCAACCGGCCGGACGTTCTGCCGGGACCGCTTCTACCGCGCACTCGCGGTGTTCGAGGCCGCGAGTGTCTTCGAGGGCTACTACCTGCGCCACCTGACCGAAACGTCGGACCGACAGGCCTTCGCGGACCTGGAGACGGCCGTGCCAGCCCTGGTCGAGCGCGCACAGCGAATTGCCGACGGCGACGAGCCGCTGTAGGAGCGGCGACGGGTGCCGTGGCCGCGCTGTGGTGGACCGCTCAACCGCCGCGGGCCCGCGGTCTCCCAGTTGCACGGTGCGGGACGCCAGGCCGTGGCGTCACGGCAAACCGAACGGCGGAGCCGCGAGCGACGGCACCGGGAGCGGACGCTGCTGCAGACTCTGCCGTGACGGTCAGGCGGTGGTAGGTCTCACCGCTCGTGCCGGATACACACACGTCCTCCGGGAATACGAGTCCGCTGTGGTTCTCCCGACCGGTGAGCTGACGACGACCGCTCGGCTGTCTCTGTCTTCTGACACACTGGCACGACCTGTGCTGTGTACCCGGCGAGGTCAGTTCCGAGCCTCCGAGGCGGTCGTCCCGACCTCGATGGTGGGGTGAAAGAGGTCCTCGACGGAACACTCGAAAAACGCCGCGAGTTTGAATACCAACTCGACCGATGGGTCGTACCGGTCTCCTTCGACGGCGTTGATCGTCTGCCGCGTGACCTCGATGTGTTCGGCGAGTTCCCGCTGACTGACTCCGAACTGCTCGCGGTACTCGCCGAGCGAGTTGTCCATGCCGGTCACCTCCGCCAGCTGAACGCGATGAGAAACGCGCCGTAGGTCAGGAACAGGGCGGTCACGAACAGGGCAATGGCGGTACTCCAGAGTTGCCACTCGAACAGGTCCAGCCCCCACGCGACCGTCAGGGCCGGGAACACGCCCGCAGACCCGAGCCCGAAGACGGTGAGCGTCCACTGTGCGGCCTCTCTGGAGATGGTCTCATCGCGTTCGTCGAACACCGGCGCCGTCGCCTGTGACTGGACGGCCGCCAGCACGAGTATGGCGGAGGCGTAGACTGCAACGCCGACAAGGGGCCGCTCAAGAACGGTGAAACCGGCAAGCGCGACCCCGGCGAGCACTGTCAGTCCTCCAACCAGACGCCTGACCCGGGACGGCCGGTCGAGGAGACGGCTCATTGCCCCCGACCGCGAAACAGCTCCCACAGTGAGATACCGCCAAACACGACGTAGACGGCGGCCACGGTGAGCGCGACCCCCGCGGTCAGCCCCGTCCAGGTGAAATATCCCAGCCCGTCGGCGGCCACCAGCGCGGGAAAGCCCACCGCGGAAGCGATGCCGAGGACCCCCAGCGTCGCGTCCGCGGGCGAGCCCCCGCCGACCCCATCACCGGCAGATGCCTCCGAGTCGGCTCTGCGCCAGAGTGCGAGCGACGCTACCGCCGCCACCACGTACAGACTGACGCCGACGAGCGGGCGCGAGGGCGAGAAAACGCCCAGGGCGGCTGCTCCAGCACCGAACACGAGTCCGGCGCCGACCGATGCGTTCGATCCGTGCGTGCGTTGTGTCGTTGCCATTGTTGCTCCGTCAAACGCTCTTGTCGTAAAGAGCTCTTTACAGTAAAACGTAGTTTACGGTGTCAAATAAAGTTTACGGGAGACGGGCCGACGGGGGACCTCTCTCGAGTTCGGGTCAGCCCGGATACCAGGCCGGGAACAGAGACCAGAGGTCTGTCGCGACAGGTACCCGAACGACACCGAGGAGGGCCGATATTTCCCGGAGGGCACCGGAACGTTTTCCTCCGGATCCCCAGGCCGTCTTGTGCTCGAACGACAGTGACAGGCACTCAGAGAAAGCGGAACGTCTCCAGGTTCTTCGGCGCGAAGGTGCGCATGTTGTAGTCGTGGTACAGCGCCGAGGACAGGTCCTGGGTGCTGGACTCGTCACCGTGGACACAGAGCACCTTCTCCGGGCGGGGGTTCATCGTGCGCACGAAGTTCTCCAGGCCCTGGCGGTCGGCGTGGCCGGAGAAGCCGTCGACAGTCTTGACGTCCATCCGCAGGGTCAGGGTCTTGCTCCGGCCGGTCCGGTCGTTGCCGAAGGGGATTTCCTCGCGGCCGCTCTGGATCGCCCGGCCGAGCGTCCCCTGGGCCTGGTACCCGACAAAGGTGAGCGTGGAGTTGCTGTCCTTCCCGAGGTGTTCGAGCCAGGACATGATCGGTCCACCCTCGACCATCCCCGACGTCGAGAGGACGACGCTGGGTTCGCCGTCGGCGACTTCGCGCCGCTCGTCCTCGCCGGCGTCGATGTGGTTGAACTGGTCGGCGAGGAAGGGGTTCCCGTCGTCGTGAAAGATCCGGTCCCGGAGGTCGTCCCGGAGGTACTCCGGGTACGTGGAGTGGATAGCCGTCGCCTCCCAGATCATCCCGTCGAGGTGGACCGGCACGGTGGGGATCTCCCCCTCGCGCATAGCTTTCTCGAGGACGAGCATGATCTCCTGGGAGCGGCCGACTGCGAACGCGGGGATGAGGATCTTCCCGTCGCGCTCGATGGTGTTGCGGATGATGTGTTTGAGCCTGCGCTCGGAGTCCTCCTGGTCGGTCTGGTAGTCGTTGCGCCCCCCGTACGTCGATTCGAGAACGAGCGTCTCCACGCGGGGGAACTCGTTGACCGCACCGTTGAACAGGCGGGTGTCCTCGTAGTGGATGTCACCCGAGAACGCGACGTTGTAGAGCCCGTCGCCGACGTGGAAGTGACAGATAGCTGACCCGAGGATGTGGCCGGCGTTGTGCAGGGTAAGCTTGATATCCGGCGCGATGTCGGTGACGTCGCCGTACTCCAGCGGCACAGTGTGTTTGATCG
>CAZOWU010000100.1:0-8073 GCA_964583735.1 uncultured Halobacteriales archaeon
GGCCGAGCCGGGCGGCGACCCCGGCTGCAACTGTCCCCCGGAGGGTATAAACGCGGCCGGGACACAGAATCGACATGCGCAAGTCGCCCACCCGTCGGCAGGTCCTCGCGGCGGGCGGGGCCGTCGGGTTCGTCGGTCTCGCCGGCTGCACCGGCAGCGGGTCCACGCCGACCACCGCTGACCAGGCAGACGGCGAAAACGGGAACGGAAACGGGGGTGGAAACGGCGGTGGAGAAACTCCCACAGCCCGGCTATCGCCGCCCGTCCGCGGCGACCCGGAAGCGGACGTGACGCTGGCCGTCTACGAGGACTTCGGCTGCCCGCACTGCCGGGACTACAACGCAGACGGCTACCCGGAGCTGGCCGAGGCGTTCGTCGACCCCGGCCGGGTCCGCTACGAGCACCGCGCCCTCCCGATTCCCGTGCTCGACCCGGAATCCTTCGAGGCTGCCAGCGCCGCGCGTGCGGTCCAGGACCGCCACGGCGACGGGTCCTTCTGGGCGTACGCCAACGCACTCTTTTCGAACCAGGAGGTGCTTGGCTCGGAGACACCTGCCCTCTACGCGGACCTCGCCTCGGAGCTGGGCTACGACGGCAAGCCGGTTCGAACGGCTGCCGTCGACCAGGCCTACGCCGACACGGTAGAAAGCGACCGACAGCGTGGGATCGACGCGGGCGTCGAGGGGACGCCAGGATTCGTGGTCAACGGCGAGGTGGTGGCCGACGGTTTCGGGGACTCGACCGTCGAGACGGTGCGCGCTGCGCTGGAGGAGCGGCTCTGATGCGTGGCTCACAGGAGGCTGCGGTCCTCCGACTGGGACACCGGCCGGGCCGCGACGAGCGGATGACCACCCACGTCGGCCTGACTGCGCGGGCGCTGGGCGCGGACCGGGTCGTGTTCGCGAACGACGGAGCGAGCCGTGCGGCTACTATCGAAGAGATCACCGACCGGTTCGGCGGCCCCTTCGCCGTCGGGACAACCGACTCGCCAGTGGAGTTTCTGGCAGAGTGGGGTGGGGCGATAGTCCACCTCACGATGTACGGCCTCCCCGTTCACGAGGAGATAGGCGCCGTCCGGAACACCCACGCGTCCGAACCGCTGTTGGTGGTTGTCGGCGCCGAGAAGGTCCCCTGGGACGTCTACGAGGCTGCCGACTGGAACCTCGCAGTGACGAACCAGCCCCACTCGGAAGTGGCCTCCCTGGCTGTCTTTCTCGACCGGCTGTTCGAGGGCGCCGAACTCGACCGGGAGTGGGAGAACGCAGACCGCGATGTGGTCCCGCAGGCGGAGGGCAAGCAGGTCGAGGAACCGGAGTGAAGCCCGACCGAGGGTGATATGCGGGGGTCACCCGATGGTTTTAACCCCGTGACAGCCTGTAATTCAGTAATGGCTTTTGAGGAACTCCTCGAGGACCCCGTGATACAGAAGTACCTCCACGAGCTGGTCGGTCCCAAGGGGATGCCGGTTGCGGCGGCCCCGCCGGACGGCGAAGTGACCGACGAGGAACTCGCGGAGGAACTGGGCCTGGAACTCAACGACGTGCGCCGGGCGCTGTTTATTCTCTACGAGAACGACCTGGCGAGCTACCGACGGCTGCGCGACGAGGACTCCGGCTGGCTGACCTACCTCTGGACATTCCAGTACGAGGACATCCCAGAACAGCTGGAGGAGGAGATGGAGCGGTTGCTGGCCGGGCTCCACAGGCGCCGGCAGTACGAACTCGACCACGAGTTCTACCTCTGTGAGACCGACGGGCTCCGCTTCGAGTTCGGCGAGGCGATGGACTTCGGCTTCGAGTGCCCCCAGTGTGGCAGCGAACTCGACGCCCTGGAGAACACGCGGCTGGTGGAATCGATGGACGAACGGATCGAGGCACTCAGCGACGAACTCAACACCGAGCCCGCCGACGCCGAGGTCTGAATGGTCGTACTCGCAACGAAGTGCTACGTCAACGGCGAGGCTCGCAACCGGGCGCTGGACGGGCTGACCGCGATGGTCGAGGACGATATCGGAGGGCTGGACGTCGAGTACGAACTCGGCGTCCGGGACGACGACTTCCCGGCGGTGACTGTCGAGGGCACCGACGCCGTCGCCGCCCGGAACGTCCTCCGCGAGCGGTGGGGAGAGATTACCCCTCACCTGGAAGCGGGCGAACCCTCTGTCGGGACGCTCGAATCCTGGGACGAAGAGGGGGTCGTGCTCGACGCCGGCCGGGAGGTCCGGGTCCCAGCTGGCGAACTCGGTCTCGGCCAGGGGACGCCGGCGCAGGTCCGCCAGCGCTTCGGGCTCGTCCAGCACCTGCCGCTGCGCTTCGTCTACGGGGACCCGCCGCGGCTGGCAGACGAGGAACGCGACCGGCTCTACGAGTGGACCCGCGGGACCGGGCGGGTCAACGTCAACAGCGCCACCCGGGCAGAGGTCCGGGCGACGGTCAACCGCGCCGGCCACGCCGACGACATCCTGACCGTCGAGCGACTCGGCCTGCTCGAAGGGAGCATCGTCTGTGCCGAGAGAACGGACCCGCCGGGGCTCGTCGCGAGCATTGGCGGGTATCTCCGGTCGGAACTGCTCGCCGTCGTGCCATGAATCGCAGGACACTCGCACTCGGGGGGCTGCTCGTGCTGGTCGTGTTGAGCGGCTGTACCGGGTCGACAGATGTCTCCGAAGAAGACCTGAGCGGGGACGCCGAGTACGAGTGGGACACGAACGCAACAGTCGCGGTCGAGGTGAGCGACGCCTCCTACCAGACCGTGGTGAACCTGACGAATTCGACGACACTGGAGGTCTACCAGCGGGACGCACTCGGCGGCGACGGCTCAGTACGCATCTCGGCGCTGCAGTTTCGGTATCCCAACGGAACCGTCGTGAACGCCAGCGAAGGGAACCTCTCGGCGACCCTCAAGGCCGAACGCACGCAGATCACCCTCCCGACGGAGGCCGGGAAGGTTGGCTACACCGCCGAGCGGGTCGGCAACGAGTTCGCCCTCCCGGTGTTCACTGAAGGCTCTTACAGCGTCCGTCTCCCCTCGAGTACCCGGGTTGGCGTGCCGGTCCTCTCCCACGCCGACCCCGGGGGCTACGAGACCAGCGTCGCCGACAACCGGATGACACTCCGGTGGGACGAGCTCTCGGAGGGTGCCGTCAGCGTCCGCTACTACCTCCAGCGTGACCTCTGGATCTTCGGCGGGATCGCGGTCGTCTCGGTGACGCTCGGAGTCGGCGGGCTGGTCTACTACCTCAGACAGATCCGCGAGCTCGAGCAAAAACGCGAGGAGCTGGGGCTGGACGTGGATTACGAGGACGACCCGACCGACGACGGACCGCCCCCGGGGATGGGGTAGCGCCGCGCTGGGACTCCAGCTGGGCTCGGGCCGCTCCAGGCGGGGACGAGCACCGGGGATACCGTGAGACAGCGACGACCGAGAGCCGGTGAACCTTTTACCGACTCGCTCATACCTGCAGTATGCGCGTCGCGCTGGTGACCGTCGGCGACGAACTCCTCGCCGGCGACACCGTCAACACGAACGCCGCGTGGCTGGGCCGGACGCTGGTCGACCGCGGCGTCGACGTCGAGCGGGTGACCGTCGTCCCGGACCGCGAGGGAGACATCGCCAGAGTCGTCAACGAGTACCGCGCGGAGTACGACGCGGTGCTGGTCACGGGCGGGCTGGGCCCGACCCACGACGACCTGACAATGGACGCCGTGGCGGCCGCATTCGGGACGGAGACTGCCGAGAGCGAGGCAGTCTACGAGTGGCTGGCCGAGGACGGCTACGCCCGGGAGGACCTCTCGGCGGGCACCGCACACATCCCCGCCGGCGCGGAGATGCTCGAGAACCCCGAAGGCGTCGCACCCGGCTGTGTCATCGGGGACGTCTACGTCCTGCCGGGGGTGCCAGCGGAGATGCAGGCGATGTTCGACCTCGTCGCCGACCGCTTCGAGGGCGAGCCCGTCTACACCGAGACGGTAGTCGCCGACGAGCCCGAGAGCAGGCTCGTCGACCGGGTCGCGCGCGTCCGGGAGGAGTTCGAGGTCGAGGTGGGAAGCTACCCGGGAGAGACGGTACGGCTGAAAGTGAAGGGGAACGACGAGTCGACGGTCTCGAGTGCCGCGTCGTGGCTGCGCGAGCGGGTCGAGCCCGCCGGGTAATCGACCCCGGTCGGTGGCGCTATCTCGAGAGGTGACGGAGCCACAGCGCGGTGACCAACATCCCACCAAGGGCGATGGCCCACCCAACGACGTCGATAACGCCGGTCTGCACGGAACCCTCGGCGGCCGCAGTCAGCAGCGTCATGCTCGGCGGTTGCCAGCCCTGGGTATAAACCGTTCCGGTTCGCTTTTGACCGCGCTCGGCCTAGCCGGGGTATGCGCACCGTCGGGGTCGTCGTCAACCCGGTCGCCGGGATGGGGGGTCGGGTCGGACTGAAGGGCACCGACGGGAAGGTAGCGGAAGCGCGCGAACGGGGCGCCGACCCGCGCGCAACCGAGCGTGCTCGCCAGGGCTTCGAGGCGATGGCCAGGACCGACAGGCCGGTCCGGGTGCTGGCCTACGGTGGGATCATGGGCGCAGCGCCGGCCCGTGAGGCTGGACTGGAACCGGCCGTCGTCGGCGAGCCCGAGGCTGGGGCGGATGCGGGCATCGGGGAGACGACAGCAGCGGATACCCGCAACGCCGTCCGCCAGTTCGTGGAGGAGGGCGTCGATATTGTCCTCTTTGTCGGGGGGGACGGGACGGCGGCGGACGTCGCGGAGACGCTCGCGAACGTGGACGGTGAGACGCCCATCTTCGGTGTCCCGGCGGGCGTGAAGGTGTACTCCTCGGTGTTCGGCGTCTCCCCGGAGGCAGCCGGGCGGGTGGCGGCCACGTTCGAGGACACCGAGCGCGCCGAGGTCAACGACATCGACGAGGACGACTACCGCGCCGGAGAGGTCCGGACGGAACTGCGGGCGGTCGCCCGGGTCCCGGTTGCGGACGAGCGCCAGGCGAGCAAACAGCTCTCCGGGGGAACTGTCGAGGGGCTCGCTGCGGGCTTCGTCGAGGGGATGGAGCCGGGGGTCACGTACGTCCTCGGTCCTGGGGGGACCCTCAGTGAGGTCAAAGAGCGGCTTGGGGTCGATGGAACGGCGCTTGGGGTGGATGTCTACCGTGACGGGACGTTGCTCGCCAGCGACGCTGCCGAGTCGGACATCCTGACAGCACTGGGCGAGGACAACGTGGTGGTCGTCTCGCCGGTTGGCGGCCAGGGCTTCGTCCTCGGGCGGGGGAATCAGCAGATATCGCCGGCAGTGCTCCGGCGCTCGGAGCTGGCGGTCGTGGCCTCGCGGACGAAACTGGCGGCTGTCGGTGTCCTCCGGGTCGACACCGGTGACCCCAACCTGGACGAGCAGTTGCGCGGCTGGCAGCGGGTCCGCGTCGGACGGTTCGAGACCCGGTTGGTCGAGGTCGTCTGACCTAAGTGTTCCCCCAAGATCGGTCACGGTCTTCCCTGTGTATTAGGTTGTAATGATAAGATTAAGGCCCTCCGGCTCGAGGAGTCGGTATGGAAACGCGTAAAGTGCAGCGGCTGGGGCCGTCGACGCTCGCGATGACGCTGCCCGCGGAGTGGGCCAGCGAACACGACGTCGAGAAGGGAGACGAGGTGTCGCTGCGAGTCGGCGGAAAGGGGGCGCTCACGGTGATGCCCGAGTCCGTCCAGACGGAGGACACGGAGGCGGTGATCAGCGCCGAAGGGCTGAACGCCGACGCTGTCGAGCGGGCCATCGTTGCCCAGTACGTCCTCGGGCGGCGGATCATCCACGTCGAAGCCCCAGAGGGCGAGACACTCGAGAGCACGCACATCAACGCTGTCTACAACGCCGAGACCCAGCTGATGGGGCTGGGCGTGATCGAGGAGACGCCGGACAGCATCGCGATCCGGTGTTCGGTCGACCCGGAGGACTTCACACTCGACAACCTGCTCGAACGGCTGGAGTCGACCGGGTCGACGATGCGCAACGAGGCAGTGAAGGCGCTGGCGCACAAGAACCCCGACGTCGCCCAGCGGGCGCTGAACCGCGAGCGCCAGGCCAACAAGATCTTCGTGCTCCTGTTGCGCCTGATTTTCACCGCCTACCAGAACCCCCCGCTGGCCAGAGCAGTGGGGCTGAAGGACGGCTTCCCGCTGATCGGGTACCGGTCGATCGCGAAGAACCTCGAACTCACGGCGGACAACGCCGAGGACATCGCCGACATCGCACTGGCCGCCGAAAACAACGCGCTCAACGTCGACAACGACACGATGCGCCGGATCCGGGACTTCACCGACGAGGTCAACGAGCTCACGGAGCGGGCGGTCGAGGCCGCCGTCAACCGGGACTTCGATACCACCGTCGAGGTCCGGGAGGGCTTTGCCGACATCGAGGACCGCGAGGAGGATATCCTGGCCGACCTGCCGGAGATGGACAACCAGCACCTGCTCGAGATCCGCGAAGTGCTCGCGAGTCTCCAGCAGACTGCGCAGTATGCGGTCCGGAACGCGGAGATCGCGACCAACCTCGCACAGAACGAGGAGGACGCCCACACCACGATCAGCTGACCGTCCCCGCACTCCCCGGACGGGGTGAACCGAGCGAACTAAGTGGCCGTCGAAGAACGCTCAGGTATGGCAGAACACGCCGAGCGGTCGGACATGGGAGTCGGTCTCGTCTTCGTCTTCGGGGCGATTGCGGTGCTGGGTGCCCTGGTGACGACTGTCACCTCCTACATGGATGCCGTGGGCGGGAGTGACATGCAGGTGGTCGCGGGACTGGGGATGGCCGTCGCGATGCTCGCCGGCGGGCTGGCCGTCGCCGCAGTCCACGCCTACGAGTGAGCCGGGCCGCCGAACCCGGGTTGCCGCGTGCAGGCCCCAATAACCGTTAAGACCTTACAGCCACTACCCTCGGTAATGGCAGATCTCAGCGAGGAGGACCGGAAAATTCTGGAGGTCCTCCGGGAGAGAGTCTCGGGCGGGGAGGCGTACGTCCGGGCGAAAAATATCGCCAGCCAGCTCGGGCTCTCGTCGAAGCAGGTGGGCGCACGCCTGCCGAAACTCGCCGAAGAAGAAGACGAAGTCGACGTGGACATCGAGAAGTGGGGGCGAGCCCGCTCGACCACGTGGCGGGTTACACGGAGCTGAGAGGGGCCAGTTGACGGGTTTTTTACTCCAGAGAGCCAAGACCATGATATGACTGTCCGGGTCGAGCGGGCTATCGACGTCCCAGTGCCGCCGGGTGAAGTCTGGTCCTTCATCGCCGACCCCGAGAAGCGCGCTCGTTCGATCAGCGTGGTGACTGACTTCGACGACCTCGGCGACGGGAAGGCCGTCTGGCACGTCAAGCTCCCGATCCCGGTGATCAACCGGACTGTCAGCGTCGAGACCGAGGACCGCGAGCGGGACCCGCCGCGGTACGTCGAGTTCGTCGGGAACTCGAAGGTGATGCGTGTGGTCGGCGAACACACCCTCGAGGAGCGGGACGGCGACACCCGGCTGACAAACCGTTTCATCGTCGACGGCAAACTCCCCGGGGTCGAGCGATTCTTCAAGCGGAACCTCGAAACCGAGTTCGACAACCTCGAACGCGCACTCCGCGAGGACCTCGGGCTCCACTACTGAGAGCCAACGACCACACCGCTCCAGCCACAGTCCAGCAGACCGGTAGTCCACAGTTCCAGAGACTGGCGGGCCAAAGTTCCACAGACTGGTCGGCAGTCACAGCGGGCGTCTTTGCGGGAACTTTATGTTTCCGGCGGTCAACGTCCAAACTGCCGGCAAGGCGCTTTTCACGTCGACGCCGGCAAACCGACTGCTCGGCCTCGCGGGCTCTCGACCACCTGGCATCATCGGGCTGTCCGGACAGCCCACTCCCGCCACCCCCTCGACGCTCCTCGCCTCCGTCTCCCGACCTATCGAAGCTGAACGACTCGATTACTCCGTAGTGATGTCCGCGGAGAGTCCCTGAGCCATCTCGATCTCCGCCTCGTTGTTGACCGTCCACGCCGTCCGCTCGGTGACGGCCTCGATGGCCTCGCGGGCGTGTGGCGCGCCGACGC
>CAZOWU010000101.1:0-7897 GCA_964583735.1 uncultured Halobacteriales archaeon
CCGAGGTCGGGGCCGAGACCACCTACCGGCTGCGGGACTGGCTCATCTCCCGGCAACGGTACTGGGGAACGCCGATCCCGGTCGTTCACTGCGAGGAGTGCGGGCCGGTGCTGGTCCCCGAGGTCCAGCTCCCCGTCGAACTCCCGGAGTTCGTCCAGACCACCGGCAACCCCCTGGAGGCCATCGACAGCTTCGTCGAGACGGAGTGTCCGGAGTGTGGCCGTCCCGCCGAGCGGGAGACGGACACGATGGACACCTTCGTCGACTCCTCGTGGTACTTCCTGCGGTATCTCTCGCCGGCCCTGGAAGAGGCCCCCTTCGACGCCGACCTGGCCGAGGACTGGCTGCCCGTCGACGCCTACGTCGGCGGCGAAGAACACGCCGTCCTGCACCTGCTGTACATCCGGTTTTTCGCCCGGGCGCTGGCAGACCTGGGGCTACTCGAGCACCGCGAGCCGGTCCAGCGGTTGATCAACCAGGGAACCGTCCTCCACGGCGGTGAGAAGATGTCCAAGACCACGGGCAACGTCGTCGCCCCTCACGAGTACGGCCCCGAGACGACGAGACTGTTCGTGCTCTCGGCAGCCCACCCCGAACAGGACTTCGAGTGGACCGCCAAGGACGTCTCCACGGCATACGACCTCCAGCAGCAGGTCTACGGGCTGGCCGCGGATTTCGTCGACCGTGCCGCCGTCCGCGAGGAGCGCACGCCCCACGACGAGTACGTCGCCCGCGAGGTCGACCGGACCGTGCTCGCGGCCGCCGAGGACTACGAGCGGTTTCGCTTCCACCAGGCCGTGACAGAGGTCCGGCGCCTGGCTGACCTGCTGGGCCAGTACCGCGCCTACGACACGCCCAACGAGGCGGTCTACCGCCGCGGGCTGCTCGTGCTGGCCCGGCTCGTCGCCCCCATCACCCCGTATCTGGGCGAGGAGGTCTGGAACATGCTCCGGGGGGGCGGGCTGGCCGTCGAGGCCGACTGGCCGGGCGTCGAACACGAAATCGACTCCTTCGCCGCCGAGCGCGGCCTCGTTGGCACGCTGCGCGCGGACGTGCGGGACATCGTCGATGTGGCGGGACTGAAAGAGCCCGAACACATCGAGGTGGCGCTGGCTCCCGAGTGGAAGTACCGGGCCCACCAACTGGCCCGGGAGGCCGACCCGGACGCTGCCGTCGTCGGCCTCCTCATGAACGACGAAGCCGTCGGCAGACACGGCGAGGCGGCCCAGACCTACGCCGAGGACCTCCAGGGCCGGGCCCGGGAACTGGAGCCAACGCTGGCTGCCGCGACCGAGCGGGAGGTCCTCGAGCGGGCGGCCTGGCTGCTCGACGACGAATTCGGGGCCGACGTGACCGTCAGCCGTGCCGAGGACGGCGAGATGGCCCGGAAAGCCGAACCCGGGAAGCCGGCGATCCACATCTCCTGAGCGGTTTCGTCGGCGATTAACCGGTATCTCCGCCGGGACGTGTCCGGCATCCGCGACCGAGTTCGGCGCCACCCACTGTTTCTCCTGATCTGACACGTACTGGACCCGGCCGACCGTTGACGACGAACTGTGGACGGATGTCGTGAGGTAACCGAACAGTTATGCCAGACTGACTTGTTGTTTTAAATATGGGAATCGACTGGCAAGACCTGTCCGGAGTGGTCGTCGTCGGGCTCCTGCTCGTCGCACTCGGGTTGACCGTGGCCGGCGTCGAGACGGTCGCCGGATACGACGTCCTGGCGGCTGGCGACGCGGCGTTTGGATTCCTCGCGGCCGGTAACTTCAGCCTCGGCATCCTCTCGGGAGGGATCTTCTCCGTCGGCGTGTTTTCCGCGGGGATCTTCTCCGTGGGGATCTTCGCCATCGGCATCTTCTCGGTCGGGGTCTTTTCGTTCGGCATCTACGCGGTGGGATACTACGCGGCCC
Source organism: uncultured Halobacteriales archaeon (assembly GCA_964583735.1). Classification (GTDB taxonomy): domain Archaea; phylum Halobacteriota; class Halobacteria; order Halobacteriales; family Haloarculaceae; genus Salinirussus. The sequence continues at coordinate 1,914 of CAZOWU010000101.1, forward strand.
GCCAGCACGTCCTCTCTTCGGAGTAGCTGGGACCGGCTGGCCGACCCTCGCTACTGCTCCAGCCGGGTCACGTCCGCCAGCGTCTCGCGGCGGCGGACGACCCGCTCGGCCTCGCCGTCGATGGCCACCTCGGCCGGCCGGGGCTGTGAGTGGAACTGGTTCGCGAGTTCGTAGCCGTAGGCGCCGGCGTTGCCGATGGCCAGCAGGTCGCCCCGCTCGGGGCCTGCGACCGGCCGGTCCGTGCAGAAGACGTCGGCGCTCGTACAGCAGGGTCCACCCACCGAGACCGGCTTCTCGGGGCTGTCCGGCGCCGAGACGTTCCTGATGTGGTGGTAGGAGTCGAACATCGCCGGTCGGATCAGCGTCGCCAGCGAGGCGTCGACACCGACGACAGTCGTCCCCGGCGCTTCCTTGACCGTGTTCACGCGAGTCAGGAGACACTCGGCGTCCGCGACCACGTACCGGCCGGGCTCGAGCTTGAGGCGCCCGGGGAGGTCGCCCACCGCCTCCCGGACCCGGCTGGCAACCTCGTCCATGTCCAGAGGGTCCTCCTCGGGACGGTACGGAACGCCGAAGCCGCCGCCGATGTCGACAAAGTCGACCCCACCGCCCGCCCCGGCAGCCTCCCGAGCAAGGTCGGCGATCCGGGCGACGGCTTCCACGTGGTCGTCCAGGTCGGCTTGCAGGACACCGCTGCCGATGTGGGCGTGGACGCCGACAAAGTCGAAACGGTCCTCGAGGGCGGCAGCGACCTCGCGAACCCGGCCGGCCGGGACCCCGAACTTGGCGTCCTTGCCGGTGGCGACCTTCTCGTGGTGGCCCGTGCCGATACCGGGGTTGACGCGGAGTGCGACCCGGCCGTCGTAGCCTCGCTCGGCCAGCCGGTCGAAGGTGTCCTCGGCGCCGCCGGTGATGGTCAGGCCCGGGTGCTCGGCCGCGAGGTCGACAGCGTAGTCGAGGTCCCGGCCCGGCGGGTTGACTGCGGTGTACTGGAGGGTGTTCGGGTCGGCGCCCGCCTCGACGGCGCGCTGGAGTTCTCCAGCCGCGGCACACTCGATATCCGCGCCAGCGTCGAGGAGCGTCTCGAGGGCCGCCCGGCCGGTGTGGGCCTTTGCGGCGTACATGACCTGGGCGTCGGGGAAGGCGTCGGTAAAGCGGCGGTAGTTCGACCGCACGCGGTCAAGATCCAGCACGTACAGCGGCGTGGCGTGCTCGTCGGCCAGCCCGAGTAGGCGGTCGCCGTCCCAGTCGGCCAGCCGGTAGGCTGGTGTCCCGGCCATCTCACTCACGGAGCGCCTCCTCCCGTTCGGTCGCCTCCAGGGTCTCCTGCTCGACGTCCGTTGCGACGACGGCGGGCTTGTAGGCGCCACCCTCGAAGAGGTCGTGGTCGCCGACCGATGACTCCACGTAGCGGATGAATGCCCGGCGCTCGGGCGGGAGGTGGCCGTAGACGACCGCTTCGTCGACGAGGTCGTAGACCGGAATGCGTGGAGTCAGGAGGGTGTTCTCCCCGACGACGCTGTTCTCCCCGACGACGAAGCCGGAGGTGACCCGCGTCCCCGCGCCCAGGGAGACGCCGTCCTCGACGACGACCGGCGCGTCCTCGACTGGCTCGAGCACCCCGCCGATGAGCGTGTTTGCGCCGAGTTTGACGTCGGCACCGACCTGGGCACAGGAGCCGACCGTGTCACAGGAGTCGACGAGGGTGCCGTCGCCGATACGGGCGCCGATGTTGACGAAGGATGGGCTCATCACGATGACGTCCTCGCCGAGGTTGGCGCCGCGCCGGACGACGGTGCCGTCGGGCGTGTTGCGCGAGCCGCGCGCACCCAGGTCGGCGGTGTCGGCCAGCGAAAGCACGTCGTTGTAGGTAACGCCGCCGTGCTCCCGGCCTTCGATCTCCCGGAGCCCGAAGTTCAGCAAGATTCCCTGCTTGACCCACTCGTTCGCCGCCCACTCACCGCCAGTCTTCTCGGCGGCTCGCACCTCGCCTGTCTCGAGCGCGTCGAGAAACGCGTCGAGAGTGGCGCGTTCGTCGCTGCCGGCCTCAGCCGCCGTCAGCCCGTCCTGGTAGCGCTCCCAGAGCGTCTCGACCTCGGATTGCAGGCTCATTGGTCGTCGATCACGTCCCCGAAGGTATACCAGCCCGGATCTCTGGCAGCGAGCCAGACCGCGGCGTCGAGCGCGCCCACAGCGAAGACCGCACGGTCCTCCGCGCGGTGGGCCAGGGTGAGTACCTCGTCGTTGTCCGCCATGAGAACCTCGTGTTCCCCGCGGACGCTCCCGGCGCGCCGGACCATAACCCCGACCTCCCCCTCGCCTTCCTCGCGGGGCTGGACCCCCTCGCGACCGTAGACCGCCTCGAAGTCACGGTGCTCGGCCACGGTCTCGAGGACGGTCTTGGCAGTCCCGCTCGGGGCGTCGCGCTTGCCGTTGTGGTGGGTCTCCAGCAACTCCAGGTCGTAGCCGGGCAGCGCCTCCAGTGCGGGCCCGAGCGCGCGCAGAAACGCCTGGATGCCCCGGGAGAAGTTGGTCGCCTTCAACACCGGTGTCGCGCCGCTTGCCTCCTGAACCACCGAGAGGTGGTTCTCCTCCAGCCCCGTGGTCCCGACGACCAGCGCCACGCCCTCGGCCGCGCAGACTTCGGCGAGATCCGCTGTCGATCCGGGCACGGTGAAGTCCACGATGGCGGCAGGGTCGTACTCCTCGATCGCGCCAGCGACCTCGTCCGGTGCGACGAGCGGGACGTCGGCATCCGCGTCGGTGTCAACGGCAACCCCGAAGGCGACCGCGACGTCGTCGCGGGCGGCGGCGGTCTCGACGACAGTCCGACCCATCCGGCCGGCAGCCCCGCTGACCCCGATGTTCATCGCCCAGCCTCCGCGACCTCGCCCTCCTCGTCCTCGCGTTCGAACGCCTCGTACTCCGCGAGCAGGGTCTCGAGGCGCTCGCGGTTCTCCCCGGTGAGGTCGGTCAGCGGCGAGCGCAGACGGCCGGACATGTGCCCGCGGGTCTCCAGGGCGGCCTTCACCGGAATGGGGTTTGTCTCCCAGAACAGCGCCCGGAACAGCGGGCCGAGTTCGTGGTGGTGCTCGCGGGCCGTCTCGTAATCGCCGGCGAGCGCGGCGCCGACCAGCGCGCCCATCCGCTCGGGTTCGACGTTCGCGGCGACGCTGATGCAGCCGGTGCCACCGACCGAAAGTATCGGCAGGGTCTCGCCGTCGTTCCCCGAGAGAACGTCGAACTCCTGGTCTCGGGTCTTTTCGACGACCTCGCCGACCTGGTTGAGGTCACCACCTGCGGCCTTGTAGCCCGCGATATTCTCGTGGGTTGCGAGTTCCGCGACCGTCCCGGCTTCGATGTTCTGCCCCGTCCGGCTGGGGACGTTGTAGACGACCTGGGGGACGTCGACCTCGTCGGCGATGGCCTCGTAGTGGTCGATGAACCCTTGTTGTTCGGGCTTGTTGTAGTACGGCGAGATCAGGAGGAGGCCGTCGGCGCCGGCCTCGACCGAGCGGCGGGACAGAGAGAGTGCCTCGTCGGTGTTGTTCGAGCCGCTGCCGGCGATGACGGGAACCTCCTCGGCGGCGTCCACGACCGCCTCGACGACCTCGACGTGTTCCTCGTGGCTCAGTGTCGCGGACTCGCCGGTCGAGCCGACCGGAACGAGGCCGTCGACACCCGCCACCTCCAGGCGGCGAGCGTCCGTACGCAACGTCTGAAAGTCGATACTGTCGTCGTCGTGGAACGGCGTGCACATCGCGGGGTACACGCCTCCGAAGGTGTCGTAGTCCATGTCTCTGCGGTGGAACGGTAGTGTTGAGTCAGTTGCGGTCGGTGCCGGCCGGGGTCGGCCCGCGACGGGGGCGCTACGCCCGCCGTAAGCCTACCGGGACCGGCGTTTCTGTTTCGAGAAGGAGACCACGGCACCGCCGGCGCTGCCGGTGCTGCTACCACCACCCGCGCGAGCGGGTCCGGCGCTGCCGTGGCACATACTGGAGATATCCGCCCGGAGTTGTTTATGTGTTGTGTGTCGCGTCGCAGAGCCGGTCACCTTTTTACTACCCATCCCTTATCGAGTAGTGATGGTACGACACATCGGTTTGAAACTCAGGATGCTCCTGTCCGGGACCATCCTGTTCGCCCTCTACGCCGGTGCAGCGGGGCTGGCGTATCTGGCCTTCGGCCAGAACACGTCCATCCTCGCGCTGTTCGCGGTAGGGAGTGTCCTACTCGTTGGCTTCCAGTACAAGTTCGGGAAGTGGGCCGCACTACGCAGCGTCGGCGCGGAGGACATGCCCGAGGAGGGACAGTATCAGGACATCCACTACGCCGTAGAGCAACTCAGCCGGGACATGAACATCGAGAAGCCCCGGCTGATGGTCGCCGAGATGGGGATGCCCAACGCCTTCGCAGTCGGTCGGAGGGCCGCTGGCACTGTCGTCGTCTCCCAGGAGATCATCGACCTGCTCGACCGCGAGGAACTGGAGGGGGTGCTCGCACACGAACTCAGCCACATCAACAACCGCGACGTGGTGCTGATGCTCCTCGGCCAGAGCATCGCCTCGATGGTCGGCATCGTCGTCCAGTACGTCGTCATCTTCGCGGGGGACAACCGCGGGCTCGCGAACTTCTTCATCGGGATCATCGCCGGGACGATCGCGCAGTTCCTCGTGATGATCTTCGTGTTCGCGATCTCCCGGTACCGGGAGTACGTCGCCGACAGCGACGCCGCCGAGTACACTGGAAACCCCGACGCGATGGCCCGCGCCCTGCAGAAGATCCAGCAGGGCGCCAAGGCCGAGCAGGAAGCCCGCGCGGAGGCCAAGAAAAGCCGCGGTCGCGGCCGCCAGCAAGGCCAGCAAGACGAGGGGCTCCCCGACGACGTCGCCGCGCTCTGTATCTTCGGCGGCGAGCGGGGCATCCTGGCGACAATCTTCGCGACGCACCCGCCGGTCGAGAAGCGCATCCAGAAGCTCCGCAGCCGCTGAGCGCCACGGCTCCCCGGCTCCCCAGCCGGTGACTGCCTGACCCAAGAGGTTTGTTCGCTCCGCGAGTAGCGGGCGCATGTCCACGACACACCCCGGCCAGCGGGTCGCGGTTCTCGCCGACTCGCAAAACCTCTATCACACCGCACAGAGTCTCTACTCCAGAAACATCGACTACGCGTCGCTACTCGAAGCGGCCACAGACGGCCGGCGGCTGACCCGGGCTATCGCCTACGTGATCAGGGCCGACGCGCCGGAGGAGGAGTCCTTCTTCGAGGCGCTCCAAGACATCGGCTTCGAGACCCGGATCAAGGAGATCCGTACGTTCGGTGACGGCTCGAAGAAGGCGGACTGGGACATCGGGATGAGCCTCGACGCCGTCTCGCTGGCCCCCCACGTCGATACTGTCGCGCTGTGCACCGGCGACGGCGACTTCGCCCGGCTGTGCCGGTATCTCAGACACGAGGGCGTCCGCGTCGAGGTGTTCAGCTTCGAGGAATCGACCGCGGAGTCGCTGCGGGAGGCGGCCGGTTTCGTCACCGACCTGAGTGCCGACACTTCCCGCTATCTACTCTAGACTGGGCGACCGTCCTCGCCCGAGACACCGGCCAGCAGCGCGCCGGTTGCCACGAGGAACATCGCTACTGACGGATCCGGAGGGCGGGCACGAGCCCACTCATACTGGTTGTTGTCCCGATGTCCCGGCGATTGCCCGCATCGGGGTCGGCATGCGCCGGGAACAGACGACAACAGTCACTATCAGGACCCCGAGCACTACGACTGACTCGGCGACGATGAGGAAGCTGCCGGTCGTCGTCTGTGCTGTACTGTTGTCTCCCGTTGTTGCCGGTTCCCCCGCACGAGCACGACTGTTGCCGAATTCGGCAGGCCGTGGTGCGGTGTGTCGTGTCGTGTCGTGGTGTAGTGTGTCGTGTCGTGTCGTGTCGTGGTGTAGTGTGTCGTGTCGTGTCGTGTCGTGTCGTGGTGTAGTGTGTC
>CAZOWU010000102.1:0-7759 GCA_964583735.1 uncultured Halobacteriales archaeon
GTGGGTCGGCCCCATCGGCCCCACCCGCCACGCTCCCGGGCGCGCACATGTGCAGGTAGGAGAGGAAGGTCCCGCGGACCCGGAGCTCGCCGGCGTCGAGGTCCACGTCGTCGACGAGCCCGCCCCGTGAGAGCGCGTCGAGAAACGCTGTCGACCAGGAACGACCCATGAAAGGGATGCCGGCGTCGAGTCCGCCGTGGACGCCGGGGTGGTCGCCGACGACGTGGAAGTGCGCCCGCGTGTCGCCGTAGCCAGGGACGGACCGCTCGCAGGGCGGGTCCATCCCGAACGGGTTCCGCGGCGTGTCGGCGACGTATTCCACGGGAGATGTCAGCCCCGCGAGCGACAATAGTCTGCCGGCGGCGCCTGGAATCCACGGGAGCCGCGTGGCACTGGGTCAGACGTGCTCGTCGAGGAAGTCGACGACCTGGGTGTAGGCCTCGACCTGGTTCTCCAGCTTGGCGATGCCGTGGCCCTCGTCCTCGAATATCAGCTTCTCGACGGGGACGCCCTGCTCGCGGACCTCCTCGACGATCTGTTCGGCCTCGCCGACCGGCACCCGCGGGTCGTTCGCGCCGTGGAGGACAGAGAGAGGCGCCTCGATGTTCTCGATGCTGTTGATGGGGCTGACCTCCTCTAAGAGGGCGCGGTCCTCCGCCAGCGAGCCGTACTCGGCTTCCCGGAGTTCCCGGCGCCAGGGACCCGTGTTCTCGAGGAACGTCACGAAGTTGGCGATGCCGACCGCGTCGACGCCCGCGGCCCAGCGGTCGGGGTACTCGGTCAGTGCGGCGAGCACCATGAACCCGCCGTAGGAGCCTCCCTTGGCAACCACGCGGTCGGCGTCGAGTTCCGGCCGGTCGGTCAGCCAGTCGACCGCCGCGTCGATGTCCTGCACGGCGTCCATCCGCTTCTCGACGTCGTCGAGGTGGGTGTAGGCCTTCCCGTAGCCCGTCGAGCCGCGGACGTTGGGCTCGAAGACGGCGTACCCCCGCGAGAGGAAGTACTGGGTGAGGCCCGCAAAGGAAGGACGGCGCTGGCTCTCCGGGCCGCCGTGGATGTCGACGACGACCGGCGCGTCACCGGGTTCCCCGCGCTCGACGCCCTCGGGGACCGAGTAGAAGCCGGGGATCGCACGGCCGTCGAAGGTCTCGTAGCGGACCAGGTCGGGCTCGACGAACGTCTCCCGGGGGATCCCCGCAGTGCCAGCGCGGGTCCACTGGCGTGCGGTCGCGCCCCCCTCTTCGCGCAGCCCCGAGACGGGCACGACGAAGACGTTAGTGTTGAGCGCGCGACCGGATGCCGACAGCGCCAGGCGCTCGCCCGCAGGGCCGAAGCTCACGCCGCCGGCGACGTCTCCGGGCAGGTCCGGGAACGGGTACTCCGCGAGGTCGGTCCCGTCGACGTCCGCGAGGGTGAGTTCGGTGAAGCCGTCGACGTTCCGGGAGTAGGCGAGCAGGCCGTGGTCGTCGTCGACGGCAACGCCGTCGATGTTCCACTCTCCACCCTCCCGGACCGGCTCGAGGTCACCCGTCTCCGGGTCCAGCCGGGCGAGATACAGCGTGTCGCTGCCCTCGTCGGTGACGGCGTAGAGTCCGCCGTCGGGGCCCCACTCGACGCTGCCGTACCGCACCTCGCCCTCGTGGGGCGTCAGGTGGGTCCGCTCGCCGGCCTCGACGTCGAGGACGTAGACGTCCTGGTCGAAACTGGAGTGAGCCTCGGTGAGGACCAGCCGGTCGTCGTCGGGCGCCCAGCCGCCGACGGTGAGCCAGCCGTCACCCTCGAAGACCCGGTCGGCGTCGTCGCCGGAGGCTTCGCGGCCCTGGACGTAGATATCGAACACCGACTCGTCGCGGCGGTTCGAGGCGAAGGCGAACCGGTCGCCGTCGTGGCTCCAGCCACCCCACCGGTGTTTCGCGTCCGGCATCCCGGTCAGTTCCGTGATGGTTCCGTCGGTGTCGAGCCGGTAGAGCTGCACGCGCTCGTTGCCGCCCTCGTCCATCCCGAAGACGAGTTCCGGGCGGGTCGGCGAGTAGCTGGCGAAGGAAACCGGCTCGTCGGAGAAGGTCCGCTGGGTCGGCCAGCCACCGGGTTCCGCCAGCGTCCACACCTGTCCGGTCCCGGTCGTGTCCATGAGGAAGGCGAGCGTTCCGTCCGGCCCCAGCGTTGCGCCGTAGGCCCGCCGGACGGTCAGGTACCGCTCCAGGTCGTACTCGTGCACTCCCGATGACACGGGCGGCGCGCACATAGGTCTGTGGCCGCGGATCCCGACCCGAGAGCCACGCGTGACCGACAGAGGCCCGCGCTTTTGTGGGTCCAACCCCTACCGAATGTATGCGACGCCGAACGGTCCTCGCGACGCTTGCCGCCGGTGCGGCGGGGTTGGCCGGCTGCAGCCAGGGACCCCCTCCTGACGGCGACCCCGGAGCTGCGGGTAGCAACGGCGGTGCAGGCAGCGACGGTGGTGGACAGACCACGACAGCCATCGACGGTGTCCCCGGCGCTGTCGCCCTCGAGCCCGTCGCAGTGGGGTTGCGCGCGCCACTCGACATCGCGTTCACGCCCGACGCCGACCGCCGGTATATCGCCGAACAGCAGGGAGTCGTTCACGTCCACGAGCCCGACGGCTTGCGGTCGGAGCCGCTGCTCGACCTCCGGGAGACGGTCGTCACTGGGTTCGAGCAGGGGTTGCTGGGACTGGCGCTTCACCCCGACTTCGCGGCAAACCGCCGGCTGTTCGTCCGCTACTCCGCCCCGCGGCGGTCGGGGACTCCAAACGGCTACAGCCACACGTTCGTCCTCGCGGAGTTCGAAGTCGCCGCGGACGGTCGGACGGTCGTCCCGAACTCGGAACGGACAGTGCTGGAGGTCCCGCAGCCACAGGCCAACCACAACGCCGGCAGCATCGTCTTCGGCCCGGAGGGGTATCTCTACGTCGGCGTCGGTGACGGCGGCGCCGGCGGCGACCAGGGGGACGGTCACGCCGAGGACTGGTACGGCGCCGTCCCCGGCGGCAACGGGCAGGACGTCACTGGGAACCTCCTGGGGAGCATCCTCCGGCTCGACGTCGACGGCCAGGCGGGAAACGGGGGCTACGCCATCCCCGACGACAACCCCCTGGCTGGCCGGGAGGGGCTGGACGAACACTACGCCTGGGGCTTTCGCAATCCCTGGCGGCTCGCCGTCGACGGCGACACACTGTACGCCGGCGACGTGGGCCAGGACCGCTACGAGGAAGTCGACCGCGTCGAGCGCGGCGGGAACTACGGCTGGAACGTCCGGGAGGGGCGACACTGCTTCGGGGCCCAGGACTGTCCCGTCAGCACATCCGGTGACGTCCGCGGCGGCGAGCAGCTCCGCGAGCCGGTCCTCGAGTACCCACACTCCGGCGCCACCGTCAGCGGTATCTCGGTCGTCATCGGGAACGTCTATCGCGGCTCAGCGGTTCCGGGGCTGGACGGGCGCTTCGTCTTCGGGGACTACCGGGCCAACGACCGGCTGTTCGTCGCCGACCCCGCTGACGGCTGGGCGAGTGGTGTCCTCCCGGTCGGTGGCGACGGGGCTGTCGACCAGATCCTCTCGGTCGACCGCGGTCCGGAAGGGGAGATCTATGTCCTCGGAACCGGCGGGGGTGGGGGCGTCTACCGGGTCGGGTCTGTCTGATAGTGATTCGTGTCGTCTCTTCCCGGCGCTTGCCGACCCCGATGCGGGCAATCGCCGGTCAATCGGGACAACAATCACTGCGAGTGACACTGGTCGCGGTAGCCACCACAGCCCTGCGTTCAGGTTCCCTCGACAAGCCGCTGGAGGTGCTCGGGCGGGACTGCACCCCGGGCGGCCGTGCCGTCGCAGGCGAAGGTCGGCACACCCGTGACTCCCTGCCGTTTGGCTCGGTCGAACTCCACCTCGAGTTCGTCCCGGAGCGTGTCGTCGTCGAGCGCTCCCTCGACGACGCTGGGGTCGACCCGGGCATCGGCAGCGATGTCCTCGAGCACGTCCGGGTCGCCGATGTCCCGCCCCTCCGTCCAGAGGGCGTCGAAGACAGCCTCGTCGAAGGCCAGCCAGGTCCCGTAGGCCTCGGTCTCCCTGACCCGGAAGGAGACTAGCTGGGCGTTCAGCGAGTCCACGTCGGTCCGGAGTTCGTCGACCATCTCGGCGTCGTACTGCTCTTGCAGCCGCCGGACGTTCTCCCGGGCCTGCTCGTAGTACTCCTCGTCTTTGCCGTCGTCGGCCTCGTGGTCGATGGTCCCGTCCTCGTTTCGCTTGCCCGCCCGGAGGTCGAACGGATGCCAGTCGACCCGGAGCGGCGCCTCGCGGGTCTCCGCATACTCCTCCAGTGACTGGCGCCCGAGATAACAGAAGGGGCAGACGTAGTCCGAATACACCGTGACCTCGGCTGTCGTCTCTGTCTCACTCATGCCACTTCTATCACACGGGGACTAATAAGCGGGTGGCACGCTGGCCGCCGTCCCAGACCCCGGGTTGGCGGAGCTCCCTCTGATAGCGGAGTGGCCAGTCGCGGGGAGTGCGCAGGGAACCTCGCGATAGCGCTGGTCCGGTCTGTACCGAGAGCGGGCCACTTCCCCCGACGTGGCGCGTGCACTCCCCGGTCGCCACAGCACCACGACCGTTCGCCTACAGCCTCGCGACGCGGAACGGCTCCAGGTCGACAGCTGTCGAGCCCTCGAGTACCAGCTCAGAGGCGAGTTCGCCGACGCCACTGGCGGTCATGAAGCCGCTTCCGGAGAACCCGCCCGCCACGTAGACGGCCTCGTCCTCCCCGTAGGTGTCGAACACGTACTGTTTGTCCGGTGCGCGCGTCGTCATACACGCCGTCAGCCGGAGCGTCGGCCCTGCGGCAGTGGGCATGTGGGTCTCCATGAACTGGCGGAGCATCTCCTCTTCTTCGGTCGTGACCGCCCGGTCCATCCCGTCGGGGTCGACGACGGTCTCGCTCTCGATATCGGTCGCCCCGCCGACCTTCACACCGTCGATCCGGTAGGCGGGCGTCCCGTAGAAGTAGCCGTTCTCGGTGTCCCAGCCAAAGGACGGGAACGCGTCCTGTCTGAACCGCTCGGGCTCCGCCGGGCGGAACCATCCCATGACTGCCCGCCGCGGCGTCACGTCTGCGAGGTCCTCGACGACCTCGGAGAGCCAGGGGCCGGCGGTGACGAGTAGCTTCTCCGCCTCGTACTCGCCTTTGGTCGTTCGGACCCTGACCCCACCGTCGACTGAATCCCAGCCGTCGACACGCTCGTGAGCCCGGACCTCCGCGCCGTGGTCGTGGGCAGCGTTCATGTGCGCGATGGTGCACTCGGGGACGTCGAGGACGCCGCCGTCCGGCTGGTAGAGGAACTTGTACTCGGAGGAGAGGTCGTAGCCGGGGAACCGCTGTTCGACCTCGTCTCCGGTGAGCACCTCGTAGGGGAGTGACTGACGCTCGCACAGGTCGACCGCCTCCTCGAGGGAGTCGCGGTGACCCTCGTAGTCCGGGCCGGTCCAGCCGCGAAGCGCCCCGGTCCGGCAGATGAGCTGGTTCGGGTGACGCTCCTGCAGTTCGTTCCACAGTTCGACCGACCGCTGGATGATCTGCACGTACTGGGGCTTCTCCCTGACCGCCGGGTTGATGACGCGGGTGAACCCGCGCGAGGACCCCTGGTTGTTCGGGACGCCGAACTGGTCGATCCCGAGCACCGACGCGCCGCGCTTCGCGAGGTGGTAGGTGGCTGCGCTTCCGGCCGCGCCGACCCCGAGGACGATGACGTCATACTCGGTAGCGTGTCCCATACCACGTAAGGCCACCAGTCGGTAATATAACTACATGCCGTGTCGACCATCCCGCAGCGGGGTCGCTGACCCCCAGCCGACGCGGACGACTCATACTGATTAGTGTCGTCTGTTCCCGGCGCTTGCCGACCCCGACGGGTAATCGCCGGGACATCGGGACAACAATCACTATCAGTAGTTCCCGACTCTCAGCTGTCCACGTTTGCCGCGGTCTTCGGGGGCCACGTTCGTGGCGATGATCTCGTCGACTTCGTCGCGGTTGTCGCCGTCACTGTTGATCGCTCGCTTTGCCCCTTCCGTTTCGACGTAGAATCCGGCGTCGTCGTACAGCTCGAACATGACCCCGCTGTTGCTCAGGATGACCTGGACACCACGGTCGTCCAGCTCTTTGGCCAGTTCCAGGAGCCGTTTCTGGTCTTCTCGACAGAAGCCCTCGGCGCTGTAGTCCGTGAAGTGAGCCGTCGGGCTCATCGGCTCGTACGGCGGGTCGAAGTACACCAGCCCGCTCGCCTTGGCCTGCTCACGTACGTACTCGAAATCGCGGTTGAAGATGTCGGTCTCTTCGAGCACGTCGCTCGCTGCCCGGACCTCGTCTTTCCGGACCCAGTCCGGATTCGCGTAGCGCCCGATGGGGACGTTGAACTCGCCGCTCTGGTTCTCGCGGTAGAGCCCGTTGTAGCACGTCCGGTTGAGGTAGAGTAGCCGCGCAGCCTCGTCCAACTCGTCGAACCCCTCGTCGCTCGGCCGGCGGTTGAACAGCTCCCGCTGCTGGTAGTAGTAGTTTTCGACCGGCTTCCCCGTTCGGTCAGTGTCGCTAAACTCCCGGTCGGGGTCCGGGTCGGACTCCGGGGCTGCGAAGTCTTCAAGCAGGGAGACCAGGTCGCCTGGCCGGTCGCGAACCTGCCTGTAGAAGTTCACGAGACGCGGATTCGTGTCGTTGACCGTGCCGTTCTCGGGTTCGAGGTCGAAGAACAGCGCACCCCCACCGAACAGCGGCTCGTGGTAGTTGTCGAAATCTGCAGGAAAGCGAGCGTACAACTCGTCGAGCAACTGGCGTTTGCCACCGGCCCACTTCAGCACTGGGTCGACCATTCGATATACGCGGTAGTTGCGCCCTCGAGTGTAAAGATTCCCGTTTGATAGCTGTTGACTGGAGGCCGTCCGTTCAAGATCAGTGGAGTGGGGCACGGAGTGAGCCGAAGTACCGGTGGACAGGGACGACGAGTCGGGCCGCTTACGCGAGCAGTGCCCCCGAGAGTGGTTTCTCGACGCCGTTTGCGGGCTCGAACTGGTCACGACGTCGGGCTTCGGTGCCCAGGTCGGCTGTTCGTACGACCTGGCGTACCGGCGTCTGGACTCGCCCTGGCGGCTGAGCGCCACACGCACCGCTCGGACCGGTCCGTACCGGTTTCCGCGTTCTCTCGTCCCGTTCATACTGCCGGCTGTCCCTTCGTGAAGAGACGTTCCACCCGGGGATGGCGAGATTCTTCACAGACGGACAGCCGGCAGTATCAGCCATGTCTGCTATCTCCCCTCACTGGAGGGGAGTCGACAGTGCACAGCGAGTCCGAGGCTCACACGCGTCTCGGTCGCGTTCTCGTCTGGTCCGCGGTGAGGGGTCGTCGTTCGACCGGGCTCCCCCGGCCCGATTCATAAGTAAACGACTCCTAATTCCCTGAACAGTCAGTCCGATTCATACTCTCAGCCCGAGTTACAAAGCGTGCCGCACCGGTAGCGGCGAGCCGCTGACAGCGGGTTCAGACGCGAGACTGTGTCCTGACTCATCCTCGCGTCTGGGTCACGGACACGTGCCGCTGTGGGGTGCCATCCTCCGTGGGAAGGGGGAAAACGAGTGAGGTTGGGGGGTGGGGTAGCCGGCGGCGACCGATGCCGCCGGTTCCACTGCACAACCGGACAGTGAGTGCCGCCTCGGGCTGACTCTGACAGCAACTCGGACAGCAACCAGGAAGACTCA
>CAZOWU010000103.1:0-7704 GCA_964583735.1 uncultured Halobacteriales archaeon
GGCTGGGGCGTCTCCTCAGGCCGACCGACGACAGCGAGCGGGCGCTGCTGTACGAGCTGGTGACGGCGGAGACGGCCGAACAGCGGGTGGCCGACCGCCGGCGGTAACCGGGCGGGTGGCGTCCGGACCGGCTTCGGGAACAACTACATACGCCTGACTCACCTACTGAACGGTGTGACACAGGGGTACGACCCAGCGGAGGTCCCGCTGTACGAGGGCCGCGAGGCGGTCGAGGAGGGGTACGCCGCCGCCCAGCACGAGCGGGCCCCTTTCTTTGCCGTCGAGGCCTACGAGGAGGGGTACGCGGTCACCTACGACCTGCTGCCCACGGGCCACCAGCTCGCGCCGACCGCCCACCAGGAGGTCGCCGAGCAGCTCACCCGCGAGGTGGAGGACATCGTCGGCGACGAGTCCCTCCCGACGGCGGAGGTGAGCCGGTCGGTCAGTGCCTCGCTGGGCAACGTCTCGTTTTTCGGCCGCGAAGAGAGCGCCCGCCGTGTCGCCGCGGCAATCTCGCGGGTGGTCCTCGACGAAACCAACTGGGTGGCAGCCGACCCGCCCGAGCGCGGACCCTCCGACCGCCGGAACTGACTGCCCGGCTCCGGCGAGCGCCGCGCCGCGTTTTTGTCGCCGGGCCGCCGAGAGCCGGGTGTGCTCACGAAAGAGCTCCTGCGTGTCTCGCGAGCCGGCGGCGGCTACCACCCGCAGTTCGCCGACGGCGACCAGGAGACCCTCGCCGCTCGCGTCCTCGGCTGCTACCAGGGCCACGTCGGCCAGCCACGACGGACGCTGACGGAGGCGCTCCGGGAGCTCGAGCGCGACAGCGAGGATTTCAAACTCGTTCGCGGGTTCGCGAAGCTGCTGGAGCGGGAGGCGACCTTCGAGACCCGCGCGGCGCTCGACCCGCGCCGGGCCCGCCGGGCGGCCCTCGAGGCCGGCGAGCGGGTCGGCGTCGTCACCGAGGCCGAGCGCGAGGAGGCGCTCGCGGCCGCCGCCGACACCCTCGACGCGACGCCGGCGGCGGTGGCAAACTCGCTGTACGCCGACCTCGAGGAGCGGCAGGTGCTCGCGAGCATCAACCGGGAGTGGAAACCGGCGGCGCTGGTCGACCAGTACAACCTCTCGCTGGCCCAGACCGCGCTGTTCGACGCAACCGAGGTGCAGGTCCGCTCGAGCGACCCTCGGCGGGTGATTTCGGCGGTCAAGCGGCTCCGGCTGCTGTACGAGGTCCGCCGGCTTCCCGAGGCCGAGCGCCGGCGGGTCGCCGACACCGACCGCGAGGTGGTCGTGACCGGCCCCGACGCCCTGTTCCGGTCGACCCGGCGGTACGGCACCCGCTTTGCCCGCCTGCTGCGCGCTGTCGCCGGGACGCGCGAGTGGGAGCTCCGGGCGACGGTCGACGACCGCGGCACCGAGCGCGACCTCGACCTCACCGACGCTGACGTGTCGGTTCCCGAGGCCGACCCCGTCACCGGGGTGAGCTACGATAGCGGCGTCGAGGCAGACTTCGCCGCCCGCTTTACGTCGCTGGACCTGGACTGGGAACTCGTCCGCGAGCCCGACGCGGTCGCGGCCGGCGAGCACGTCGTCATCCCCGACTTCGCCTTCGACTACCGCTACGGCGACTTCCGGGTCTACTTCGAGGTCATGGGCTTTTGGACCCCCGAGTACGTCGAAAAGAAGCTCGCCCGGCTCGAGGCAATCGAGGACGTGGAGCTGCTCGTGGCCGTCGACGAGAGTCTGGGCGTCGGCGAGGAGGTCGAGACCAGGGACCACCGCGCGATTCCCTACTCGGGCTCGGTCCGCGTGAAGGACGTCCGCGACGCGCTCCGGGACTACGAGGCCGAGCTGGCTGCCGCGGCCGCCGCCGACCTCCCCGACAGACTGCACCCCGACGCTGACGTGGTGACCATCGCCGACCTCGCCACCCAGCACGGAGTCAGCGAGCGCGTCATCGAGGGACAGTCCGCTCCCGCCCACGAGCGCGTGGGCCGGACGCTCGTCCGACCCGCCGTCCTCGACGCCCTCGCCGAGCGGGTCGAGGCGGGGATGGCTTTCTCGGAGGCGGAGGACGCGCTGGCAGCGCACGGTATCGACGACGCGAGCGCGGCCCTCTCGCGGCTGGGCTACCGTGTCGCCTGGGACGGGCTCAGTGGGGGGACCGTCCGCCGGCGCGAGGAGGACACAGGCGACGGAGCGTGAGTGCGGGAGCGTAGAGGGGAAAGACACTACTCGCGGGCCCTGTCAGGAAGGGTATGCGCATCGCCGTCCCCAACAAGGGCCGCCTGCACGACCCGGCGGTCGACCTGCTGGAGCGTGCGGGGCTGCACCTGGTCGACGGGGCCGACCGCAAACTCTACGCCGACACCGTCGACCCGGACGTGACGGTGCTGTTCGCCCGCGCATCCGACATCCCCGAGTACGTGGCCGACGGCGCCGCCGACGTCGGGCTCACGGGGCTCGACCAGGTCCGCGAGTCCGGCGCCGACCTCGTGGACCTGCTGGACCTCGAATTCGGCGCCTGCCGGCTGGTGCTTGCGACGCCGGAGGAGGGCGCCGTCTCCGAGCCGGCCGACCTCGCGGGCGGGACAGTTGCCACCGAGTTTCCGAACGTGACCCGCGCCTACTTCGAGGACCTCGGGGTCGACGTCGACATCGTCGAGGTGTCGGGCGCGACCGAGCTCACCCCGCACGTCGACATCGCCGAGGCCATCGTCGACATCACCTCCACCGGCACGACGCTGCGGATGAACCGCCTGGCCGCCGTCGACGAGGTGCTCGAGTCCTCGGTCCGTCTCTTCGCCCGCCCGGAGACCGCCGACGACCCCAAGGTCGAGCACGTCACCACCGCACTCGGGTCGGTGCTGGCCGCCGAGGACCGCCGCTACCTGATGATGAACGTCGACGGCGAGGACCTCCCGGCGGTGAAGGAGGTGTTGCCGGGGATGGGCGGCCCGACGGTGATGGACATCGCGGGCAGCGACGCGGTCGCCGTCCACGCCGTTGTCGAGGAGCACCGGGTCTTCGAGACCATCGCCGAACTCAAGAACGCCGGCGCCAGCGACGTACTCGTCACCGAGATCGAGCGCCTGGTCGAGTAGATGGAGACGACCCACTGCCTCCACGCCGCCGACGCACGCGACCTCGCCCTTCCCGACGAGAGCGTCGCCCTCGCCGTCACCTCGCCGCCCTACCCCATGGTCGAGCTGTGGGACGACCTCTTTGCCGACCTCTCGACCGACGCCGCAGACGCCCTGGCCGCCGGTGACGGCGAGGCGGCCTTCGAGGCGATGCACGCCGTTCTCGACGACGTATGGACGGAACTCGCCCGCGTTCTCCGGCCGGGCGGGGTCGCCTGTATCAACGTCGGCGACGCCACCCGGACCCTCGAGCGGTTCCGCGTCTACCCCAACCACAGCCGCGTCCTCGACGCGTTCACCGACCTGGGGTTCGACCCGCTCCCTGACGTGCTCTGGCGCAAGCCCGCGAACAGCGCCGCGAAGTTCATGGGGTCGGGGATGGTCCCGCCAAACGCCTACGTCACGCTGGAACACGAGCACATCCTCGTCTTCCGGAAGGGGTCACGGCGCTCCTTTCCGGCCGGCGACGACCGCCGCTACGAGTCCGCCTACTTCTGGGAGGAGCGCAACCGCTGGTTCTCCGACGTCTGGACGGACGTCCGTGGCCGCCTCCAGACCCTCTCCGACGACGACCGCCGGGACCGGGCCGCTGCCTTCCCCTTCGCGGTCCCCTACCGCCTAGTCAACATGTTCTCGGTGTACGGCGACCGGGTGCTCGACCCCTTCTGGGGGACCGGGACGACGACGCTCGCGGCGATGGTCGCCGGCCGCGACTCGGTGGGGTGTGAACTCGACGACGCCTTCCTCGACGCCTTCGCCGGCCGGGCTGAGGACGTCCCGGAGGTCTCGCGGCGCGTGGTCGACCGCCGGCTCGAGGCCCACCGCGCGTTCGTCGCCGACCGCCGGGAGGCCGGCGAGACGCTCGGCTACGAGGCCGAGCACTACGACTTCCCCGTCCGGACCAGACAGGAACGGAGGATCCGGCTGCGCACCGCCGAGGCCGTCGAGCGGGTCGATAGCCCGGGCGACGACACTGCCGCCTCGGCCGACGCCGGTTCCGGCGCCGCCTCGGCCGACCTCGCCTACCGGGTGCACTACTGATGTACCGGGACGGCCACTACGGCGCGGCGCTGCTTGCCTACGCGCCGGTGGGCTTTCTGGTCGTCGCGCTGGGCTACCCGACGGTTGCCCTGCTGGCCGGCGGGGTCGCGCTCGCGCTGGCGATGGTGCCCGACTGGGATATGCGGGTCCCCGGCATCGAGCACCGCGGGCCCACTCACACGGTCGGCTTCGCGCTGCTGGTGGGCGTCGTCGTCGGCGCTGCCGGGGTAGTCTTCGTGACCGCCGGCGACCCGGCCGCAGTCTCGACGGACCTGGCCTCCCTGACCGCCAACCCCGCGACGGCGCTTGGCGTCGGCGTGCTCGGCTCTCTCGTCGGCTTTCTCACGGTCTGCTCGCACATCGCCGCCGACGCGCTGACGCCGATGGGTGTCACTCCCTTCTGGCCGCTCTCGGACCGGCACGTCTCCGTGGGCGTCACGCGGGCGAGCAACCGGGTCGCAAACGTCGTCCTGCTGGGGGTCGGGGTGGCCGCGGCGGCGGGTGCCTACGGGCTAGCGTTCCGGCTGACTGCCTGATGTCCAGGGGTTTCCCGGCGTCCCGTCCCACGATACGACGCCGCCGCTCACACGAACCCGAAGAGGTTGTTCAGCGCCACGCCGAGGACGGCGGCGAAGGCAAAGTGAAGCAGGACGAGTGGTGCGGTCGACCCCCACTTCAGCCGGTAGACGAAGCTGATCGAGACCGCGTCGGCGACGAGCGTCACCAGGATGGCGATTCCCGCGGCCGTCGACGCTGTCAGCGGGCCGATGCCGGTCTGACCGTACTGGCCGAGCAGGATGCTGGTGGCTGCCGGGACGAGCGCGGCGTAGGCGGCCCGCTGGCTCGGCACCTCGCCGATGTAGAAGGTGGCCGCGAGATGTAGCGTGACGGCGTAGAACACCCACGCGACCAGAAGGGTCACGAGCAGCGGCACGACCCCGCCCGGGACCAACTGGAGCAGCATACGCCGGCTTCGGCCGCCGGCGGTTTGTAGCCTGCTATTCCCCACTCCCGCCGTCGGTGCGGCGACGGGACCGCTCTCTCACTCCAGCAGCCCCAGGTCCTCCAGCCGGGAGACGATCTTGTCGACGGCCTCCTCGGCATCCTCGGGCTGTTTCCCGCCGGTGATCACGAGCTTCCCCGAACCGAACAGCAGCGCCACTACGTCGGGCTCGTCGAGCCGGTAGACCAGCCCGGGGAACTGCTCGGGCTCGTACTCGATGTTCTCCAGGCCGAGTCCGATGGCGATGGCGTTGAGATTCAGATTCCGCCCCAGGTCCGCGGAGGTGACGATGTTCTGGACGATGATCTCCGGGTCGTCCTCCACCTGAATGTTCAGGTCGCGCAGCTTGTCGAAGACGATCCGCAGGCTCTGGTGGACGTCGTCGGTGCTCTTTGCACCCGTGCAGACGATCTTGCCGGAACGGAAGATGAGCGCCGCCGACTTTGGCTCCTGTGTCCGGTAGACGAGTCCCGGGAACTGCTCCGGGTCGTAGTCCGCCCCTTCCAGGTCCATCGCCACGCTCTGGAGGTCGAGCTCCTGCCCGATCCCCGTCGAGGCGACGACGTTTTCGATGTTGATGGTTTCCTTAGGATCAACCATGTCTCTGTTTAAGCGTCGTATTTAAACCTTATAAAGGTTCGTGGCCCGGGCAAACCCCTCGGCTGTACGACCCGTCGCTGAGTCGACCTGTCGGGGGTGAGGAAACGGACGGAGACACTGCGGGAGTCGGCGACCGGTGCGCTCTTGTCGCTGTGGCGGTCACCCGTCGGTGTGTACCTGCTGGAACTAGGCGGGCAGGACGACGACTTCGCGGTCTTCGAGGCCCGGAGCGCCGCCAGCGACGTGACCCGGCTCGCGCCGGGGCTGGCGACCGCCCGCGGCGTCACCGACCGGCTCCGCCAGCTCGCGTTCACCCGGCGGGCCGACGAACTGCTCGGCCGGACCGATGCGAGCGTCGACAGCGCTCGCGCCCTGCTTCAGGCGACGACCGTCCAGCGGACCGGAACGGTCGCGGTCCGTGCCGAGGACGTCCGCGGCACCGCGGATGTCGACACCCAGCGCGTCGAGCGCGAGCTCGGCCAGGTGCTCGTCGACCGCGGGTTCGCGGTGGACCTCGAGGACCCGGACCACACCCTCCGGGTGCTCTTCTCCGAGGAATCGGGTGGCGAGGGCGTCTGTGCGGTCGGCTGGCTGGCGGTCGAGGCAGACCGCGACTTCGGGGCCGACCCGACCGACCGCCCGTTCTTCCAGCCCGGGAGTATGGACTCCCACCTCGCCCGCGCGCTGGTCAATGTCGCTGGCGCACGCCCGGACGCGACGGTGCTCGACCCGATGTGCGGGACCGGGGGGATCCTCGTCGAGGCTGGCCTCGTCGGCGCGGACGTGGTGGGCGTCGACGTTCAGGAGAAGATGGTCGGCGGAAGCCGGGAGAACCTCGCGGCTGCGCTCGACGGTCCAGATACTGACACCTCGACCGTCGACTGGGCGGTCGCCCGTGGCGACGCCCGGCGCCTGCCGGTCGCGGACGGCGCGGTCGACGCCGTCGTCTTCGACGCTCCCTACGGCCGGCAGTCGAAGGTCGAGGGCAATCTCGGCGACCTGATGAGCGAGGCCCTGCAGGAGGCCCGGCGGGTCGCCCCACGGTGCGTCGTGGTCGGGGACCGGCCCTGGGCCCGGACCGCAAGCGGCGCGGGCTGGACCACCGAGGCGGCCTTCCAGCGCCCGGTCCACAAGTCACTCACGCGGTACGTTCTCGCGTTGCGGCGGTGAGACGGTCTTGCCGGACCCGCCACCGAACGGCCGAAACCCGTCTGGACTACACACTCGCCACATTTATTCAACTGTGGGGAGACCGGCACGTGTGAGAGTTGGACTCCCTGAGGTGACCGAGCCGTCCGCGTACATCATGCGATGGCTCGTCCTCTTTACCGCGTACTTCCTCCTGTTTCTGTTTGTGATCGGTGTTTTCGACCTTCTGCTGGGGCTGTCTGACCTGCTGTCGACGGGCCGATTCACCGAACCGGCCGCAGTCGTCGAACTGCTCAACACCGTTCTCCTGTTGCTGATCATCGTCGAGGTCCACCGGACGCTGTTGGCCTACGCCCGGGAGGAACCGGTGATACGTATCGTCATCGGAGCAGCACTCATCGCTATCGCCCGGGAGATAATCAGTTTCCGGATCAGTAGCTTCGAGACGGCGACCGCGGCCCTGACGGCTGCCGGCGCGTTCGCACTGTTGCTCGTCACGCTCGTTCTGGCGTATCTTGCCGTTTGGCGGATCGACCCGACAATCGCCGGAAGCGAGTGACCGACTCGACACTGTCCCCCCGGAGAACGACCCGCTGGGCTCGTCTTCGCCGGCACTCGGTGTGGGGAACCTGGTCGTGCCGACGCTTCGAGGCGTCGTTGCGGTCGAGTAGGACCAGTTCGTGTCGACGCGTCCAGCAGGACTGGGAGAATGGAGCGGGACCGGGAGTTCGGGTCCCGCGTCGACTACGCGACGCCCAGAATTTCGAACAG
>CAZOWU010000104.1:0-7681 GCA_964583735.1 uncultured Halobacteriales archaeon
AACAGCAACACGCAGTCGGCGACCTTCTCGCCGACGCCGACGAACTGCGTGAGGTACTCGCGGGCGTCCTCGTAGGCGCGTCCCGCCGCCTCGTGGGGGTCGGCTTCGCCGTCGGCGACCAACTCGGCCGTCCGCTTGACGTAGGGGGCGCGGTAGCCAAGCTTGAGGTCCCGCAGTGCCGTCTCGCTGGCCCCGGCGAGTTGTTCGGGTGTGGGGGAGGCGTAGTGAGTCTCGCCGTCGAACTCGACGGGCGTCCCGTAGGCTTCCCGGAGGGACTGTTGCATTCCGTGGATCCGCGAGACGCGCATCTGGGCCGAGCAGATAAACGAGACCAGGGACGGGAAGGGCGGGTCGCGGACGATACGCATCCCCCAGTAGGCGTCGTACGCCCGCTGGACGAGCCGGTCGTCGGGGGTGGTCTCACGGATGGCCCGGAGGTCGGTATCGAGTCCGAGACGCCGGTGCAACACCGGGCCTGCGTCGACAGTCGACTCCCACTCCAGGAGCCCGTCGTGCTGACGGACGCGGACGACGGCGGGCTCCCCACCCTCGCGTGCAGTAGTGAGATACCAGCCGTCGTCGCCGGCCGTCCCGGCGTCGAAGTCCGCGCCGTCCTCGCGCCACCAGAGGTAGGACTGCCCGCTCTCGAGGGTAGCCTGCAGGTCCAGCCCGCCCGGAAACGACCCCACGTCGATGGTCCCACGTTTCATACTCCCGACTGGGCGGCGCCGAACTTCGGCGTTTCGAGTCGGACGGTCCGCTGCAACTGAATCTTCGGGCTAACCTTCATATTGGTCGGTGGAGAAGAGTGACGTATGGATTGTCGAGTTGTCGTCGAGGCCGCCGTACCGGTCTACGATGTGGAGACCGCCGACGAGGCGGTCCGGATCGCCATCTCGAAAACCGGCGAGATGCTGAACCCGGACCTCAACTACGTCGAAATCAACATGGGCGAACGGAGCTGCCCCAACTGCGGCGAGTCCCACGACCCGGCATTCATCGCCGCCGACGAGAGCCTGGTCGCACTGGAACTGGAGATGACAGTGTTCAACGTCGAGCGGGATGAGCACGCCGCACGCATCGCCCGCAAGGAGATCGGCCAGCGGCTGGAGAACATCCCACTCGAGGTCATCGAGATCGAGGAACTCGAAGACGAGGACGACGAGGACAGCGAGTCCGAAACGACGAGCGACCCGGATACGTCGGAGGACAGCGAGCCCGAAACGACGAGCGACCCGGATACGTCGGAGGACAGCGAGTCGACCGAGTCGGAGTCGGCAGAGAGTAGCTCCGGGGACGATGAAGTCCTGCCGGAGTTCGAGGAACTCATCGACGAGTAGCGCTGCTACGGAAGCGGTCGGGAGCCCTCAGAACGTCGCCTGCTGGTCAGTCGGCTGTCGCGGAGACGGGCTCGGCTTCCTCGGTTTCCATCTCGGAGGTAATCCCACGTGCCAGTGCGAATACGGCGGCCTTGTGGTCTGTTTTCGACCGGTGGATCGATGTCGGCTGGACGCCAAGTGTCACGTACTCGTCGTGGTCGACAGTGTCGCCGGTCTCCAGCTCGTAGTGATTCTCAACCTGGGAAAGAAGACCGTGCAGATGAATGAGCTCTTGCTTCTTCATGAACACCACATCCTACTAACTGGAGGGTTATAGTAGTATCCTGAGTACCGTTAACATACTTCGGCGTAAATCGGGTGTAGGAACCGTAAGCGAGGGGTTTGGGAATGACACGCATATTCATGCAGCGAGGATCGGCGGCTGGAAGGCCTCCGCCGCGTGTCGATCACGGTATCGTGTGGCATCCGCCGCGGGTTCAAGAAGGCATCTTGAAGAGGGTCCGCCGGTACGGGTCGGGTATGTCAGCCATCGATACCGCCGTGTACGCCGCACACCTGTTGTTCGCCGGGCTGTGGTCGGGGAGTGTGCTGTTCGTCGCCTACGCCGTGTTGCCGGCCGCGCGGAACGGTGAGCTGAGCGCCAACCTGCTGGGGAGTCTCAGCGGGAAGCTGACGACGGTCTCACGGGCGAGCGCGCTGCTCCTTCTGTTGACCGGCGGACACATGGCCGGGACACAGTACACTGTCGAGGGGCTGTTCGGTACCTTCCCGGGGTACAACGTCGTCGCGATGGTCGTGCTGTGGTTCCTGCTTGCCGGACTGGTCGAGGTTGGCACCAGCAGGCTCTCGGACGGTACCGGGCGTGACAAGGTCCGCGAGCCCGCAGCTGCCGCCCGGCCGTTCTTCCTGGCCGCAAGCGCGACGGCCGTGTTGTTGCTGGTCAACGCCGGGGTGCTGTTCGCGTACTGGCGGGGCGTCGTTCCGGTCTAGAGGTCCGCGTTCAGGTGGTCCGCGGCCTTCAGCGCCAGCGCCGCGATGGTCAGTGTCGGGTTCATCGAGCCTGCGGTCGGGAAGACGCTACTCGAGGCGACGGCCAGGTTCGGGAGGTCGTGGGTCCGCAGCCGGGGGTTTACCACGCTCTCTGCGGGGTCTGCCCCCATCCGTGTCGTCCCCATGTGGTGGTAGGCCGGGCCGGTGTCGGCCGGGCCGACCGTCCACTCGATTTCGGCGTCTAGCTCCGAGAGCACCGCACGCTGGATGTCGTTCGCCCGCCGGAGGGTGCGTTCGAGGCGTGAGCTCAAGGACCACCTGATGTCGGGAACTGGGTTGCCGTGGTCGTCGGTCGTGGTCGTGTCGAGGGCGACCCGGTTCCCTTTGCGTGGAGGCTGGCCGACGAGCCCGCCCATGGCGATACTGTGGCCGTACCCCTCCCGGAGCTCGCCCAGCAGCTCGTCACCCCAGGTCTCGCTTCCAAGTGCCATCTCGACGGGGGAGGGACCGGCGTAGTTGAGAAACTCCAGTTTGACCGGCTGGAGGTCCTCACTGTTGGCCGCCGGCACGACAGGCTCCCCGTCGCGCTCGACCGGTTGACCGGGGTCGTCGTAGAACTGGTGGCTCCCACTCGTGAGGAAGCCGACGTGGTTCTGGCGAGTCCGGCGGTCCAGTGTCCCGCCAGCGCCTGCGAACAGGTGCTCCATGAAGTACCGGCCCACCAGTCCGCTGGAATTGGCGAGTCCGTCGGGATGCTCGCGGGACTGCGAGAGCAACAGGAGTCGGGGGGTCTCGACGCCGCCGGCGGCGAGCACGAACTGGCGGGCGCGCTGTTCGTACTCCCCGTCGGGTGTCGCATACCGGGCGGCCGTCACCCGCTCGCCGTCGGTCTCCAGCCGCTGGACGGGAGCGCGGTCGACCACTCGCGCGCCCGCTTGCTCCGCCTTCCTGACGTGGTGGTCGGCGCTGTACTTCGCGCCCGAAGGACAGACCGGCTGGCAGGTTCCGTAGCCGACACACGCGCTCCGGCCGTCGTAGTCCTCGGTGTTGCGGGCGTTCGGCACCGAGTGAGTCGTGATCCCCAGCCGCCCGCAGGCTGGCGCGAACAGCGAGTCACTGTAGCTGGGTTCGAACCCCGGCATCGGGAACGGCGCCGAGCGCGGTGGCGCGAAGGGGTTGTCGTCGGCCCCGGCCACACCCAGCTTCCGTTCGGCCGCGGCGTAGTAGGGGCGCAGGTCGTCGTAGTCGAGCGGCCAGGCGGGCCCGGGTCCGTTCTCGCCGGCGAAGTCGCGCTCGTGGAGGCGCATCACCATCCCCTGCCAGTGCAGCGTCGACCCGCCCACGCCCTTCACGCGAGCGGTGTTCAGCGGATAGAACCGCTCGCCCCCCGCCGCGAAGGCGTCACGGTCCCCGCCCATCCCCCAGACGTCACCCCCGTCGAAGGCCGGACGGACCGCCCGCTCCATCCGGCTCTGGTTGTCGGCGGGGTCGAACCGGGGACCGGCCTCCAGCACGACGACATCGTGGCCTGCCTCGGCGAGTTCGTGGGCCACGAGTGCTCCCGCCGGCCCCGCGCCCACGATACAGACAGCGGCGCGCCCCTCGGGTGCCCGGCTCATCGCCACTGGATTAGGCAAACCTAAACTTGTGTGTTCCGGCTCCCGCTCTGTGGACGGTACTTTTTATGACGGTATGGTACGACGTACCGAGTGGGATGAGCGAGACAGACGACACCGAACTCGAGGCGCGACTGGCCGAACAGGACGAGTTCGAACCGCCTGCGTCCTTCGTCGAACAAGCCAACGTCACCGACCCAGAGATATACGACGAGTTCGAGGAGAACTGGCCGGACTGCTGGGAGCGGGCCGCCGACATGCTCGACTGGGACGAGGAGTACGAGCAGGTGCTCGACGACTCGAACCCACCCTTCTACGAGTGGTTCACCGGCGGGTCGCTGAACGCCTCTCACCAGTGTATCGACCGGCACCTCCCCGAGCGGGCCGACGAGGCGGCCATCGAGTGGGTCGGCGAGCCCACCGACGAGCCCGACCGCACCATCACCTACCAGGAGCTCTACGAGGAGGTCAACGAATTCGCCGCCGCACTCCGGGAGCTGGGTGTCGGCGAGGACGACGTCGTCACGATGTACATGCCGATGATCCCCGAACTCGCGCTCGCGTTGCTCGCGTGTGCGCGCATCGGTGCCCCCCACTCGGTGGTGTTCGCGGGCTTCTCGGCGACCGCGCTGGCCGAGCGGATGAACGACGCCGACTCGGCGTACCTGCTGACGGCCAACGGCTACTACCGCCGGGGTGACCCGCTGGACCACCTCGAGAAGACGAACGAGGGGCTCGCGGAGGTCGAGCACGACGTCGAGACGGTCGTCGTCGACCGGCTGGGCGAGGACGGCTTCGGCAACGACCTGGGCGAGCGCCAGCACGACTACGACGACCTGCTCGACGACAACCGGGGTGCGGAGGTCGAGCCCGTCGAGCGCGACGCCGAGGACATGCTCTTTTTGATGTACACCTCCGGGACAACGGGCAAACCCAAAGGGGTCAAGCACACGACCGGGGGCTACCTCTCGTGGGTGACCTGGACCTCGCAGGCAGTGCTGGATATCAAGCCCGAGGACACCTACTTCTGTACCGCAGACATCGGATGGATCACCGGCCACTCCTACATCGTCTACGGCCCCCTCTCGCTGGGGACGACGACGGTGATGTACGAGGGGACCCCAGACTACCCCGACAACGACCGGCTGTGGGAGATCGTCGAGGACCTCGGTGCCAACCAGTTCTACACCGCCCCCACGGCGATCCGCTCGTTCATGAAGTGGGGCGAGCAGTACCCCAACCGTCACGACCTCTCCTCGCTGCGCCTGCTGGGGACGGTCGGCGAGCCGATCAACCCGAAGGCCTGGAAGTGGTACTACAAGCACATTGGCAAGGAGGACTGTCCTATCGTGGACACCTGGTGGCAGACCGAGACCGGCGGGATGATGGTTAGCACCCTCCCCGGCGCGAAGAGTATGAAGCCGGGCTCGGCGGGGCCGCCACTACCCGGCGTCGACGTCCGGGTCGTCGACGGCGAGGGGGAGGAGGTGCCCGGCGGCGCGGGCTACCTCACTGTCCACAAGCCCTGGCCGGGGATGCTTCGCACCCTCTATCGCAACGACGAGCGGTTCATCGAGGAGTACTGGTCGGCCTACTCGAACACGGACTCTGACGACCCCGAGGACTGGGTCTACTTCCCGGAGGACGGCGCGAAGGTCGACGACGACGGCTACATCACGGTCGTCGGCCGGGTCGACGACGTGGTCAACGTCTCCGGCCACCGGCTGGGGACGATGGAGATCGAGTCCGCCGTCGTCGCCGCCGAGGGGGTCGCCGAGGCAGCCGTCGTCGGCGCCGACCACGACGTCAAGGGCGAGGCCGTCCACGCCTACGTCATCCTCGAGGACGGCTACGAGGCCGGCGAGGAGACGCGCGCGCGGATCGAGGAGTCTGTCGAGGACGCCATCGGCCCCATCGCCCGACCCGAGCGGGTCGTGTTCACGCCCGAACTCCCAAAGACCCGTTCGGGGAAGATCATGCGCCGGCTGCTCGAGGAGATCTCCGACAACGAGGAGCTGGGTAACACCTCCACCCTCCGGAATCCGGACATCGTCGAGGACATCCGCCAGGAAGTCCAGGGCGACTAAATTTCCGGTGGAGTCCGGCAGTTTCGCTGGCTGTCGCTACCCCACCTGGCCCCGCTGTTTCCGGCGGTAGAGGACAAACGAGTAGGCGGTTGCGAATATCGCCGCGGCCGCGACGGGCCCCACGACCAGCACCTCGAAGTACTCGGGGAACGCGAGCGCGAGCAACGACACCAGTCCGGCGAGTTTGAACAACACGCCAGCCCGCTCGTGGGTCCTGTCCCAGACCTCCTCGTCCGAGAGGGTCCACGGCGTCCGGATACCGACGAACCAGTTCTGTTTGGCGTTCTCGATGACGTACCCGGCGACGATGAAGGTAACCGCGAGCAGCGGGACGGTCACGGTAGTCGGGTCGAACCGGTAGCCGAGATTGTACGCGAGTACCAGGCCGTGTGTGTACGCGAGGGCGCCCGTCACGAACACGACGAAGAAGTCGTAGTACCGCTGGAACCGCTGGATGTTCCCGCCCAGGGGGTCGATAGCCGGGACGAGTTTGAACAGCACGAGGACGACAGCGGCGACCCCGGGGAACAGCGCCGCGGCGAACGGCCGGGCGAGATAGCCGTTTGGCTGGCCGCCTGCGCTGAAGTTGACCGCCAGCTGCTCGGGGAGTCGCGGGTACAGCAGTGCCGCGGCGAGTACCATCAGGAGGACGATGCCACCACCCGCCAGGTCGCGTCGGGAGCGGTTCATACTCGACTATTCGCTGCCCCGCCTCTTCAAGCGCAAAGCGGAGTCACAGACGTGCAAACTGTCCAACAGTAATAAATAGGAGAAACTGACGACCCGGAGACCCGACCCACCGGACAGGGATGTGCCCCTACTTGGAGACGGTGTGGGTCAGCCGGCCGACACCCTCGACCTCGACTGTGACCTCGTCGCCGTCGGCGAGCGGGCCGACGCCCTCCGGGGTTCCAGTGGCGATCACGTCGCCGGGCTCCAGGGTGAGGTAGGTCGTGATTTCGGCGACGAGCTCCGGAATGGAGAAAATCAAGTGCGTCCGGTCGGAGTCCTGGCGGGTCTCGCCGTTCTGGAGCAGCCTGACGCCAGCATCCGCCGGCACGTGTTCGGGGTCGGCGACGACCGGACCGACCGGGGCGGCGTTGTCGAAGGCCTTTCCCCGGACCCAGTTTTGCTCCTGGCGCTGGTCGTCCCGGTTCGAGACGTCGTTGACACAGGTGTAGCCCGCGACCACGTCCATCGCCCCCTCCTCGCTCACGTTGCGACACTGCTCGCCGATCACGACGCCTAGTTCGGCCTCGTAGTCGACCCGCTCCTTGCCGGCCGGGAGCGGAACCTCGCTGCCGTGGCTGGCCAGGGCGTTGGGCCCCTTCAGGAACAGCAGCGGCCGGTCTGGGAGGTCGGAGTCCTGCTCGTCGGCGTGGTCGGCGTAGTTCAGGCCGATGCAGACGACCTTCGATGGCTCGACCGGTGGGAGGACGGTGACCTCGTCGGGGTCGTAGGTCCGCCCTGCCGCCTCGATGATGCCGCCGGCGCCACAGGTCGCGGTGTCTGCAGGGTCCCCGTCGCTGTCGACCCACTCGCCCGTCCGTACGGTGCCCGCGCCGTCGCGGAACCTGACGCGTTTCATACACCCCGTTTCCGGTGGGGGGACTTATAGTGATTACTGCGAGTCTGTACCGCCGTGACG
>CAZOWU010000105.1:0-5668 GCA_964583735.1 uncultured Halobacteriales archaeon
TGATCTCCTCTAAGTCCTGCCGGAGCATCGGCTCGCCGCCGGTGAACTTCACCGCGTCGACCTCGAACTCCCGGGCGACCTCCAGAAAGTGGACCACGTCGTCGGTCTCCATCTCGTGGTCCTGTGCGTCCATCGGCCCACGGGTGTCGCCGAGCCCTTCGTTGTGACAGTAAACGCAGTCGAAGTTACACCGGTCAGTGAGCGAGACTCGCACACCAGAGACCTCCCGGCCGAAATCGTCCACGAGCATCGGTCAATAGCGATTCAACGCCCACGCTCTAAAGTCTATCCCACGTTCGGACGGTGGTCGGCGAGTGGTCAGGTTGGCCACGCAAGTGACAATGGAAGGGACCAGCTTTTCGGTACCTCGCCGCCAAGCCGGAGTATGACCAACGAGTTCGACGACGTCGTCCGGCTGGGCGACGCTCGCGAGCGCCTGTGCGAAGTCCTGACACCGGGGGAAACCGAGACAGTCCTCGTCGAGGAGGCTGTCGGGCGGACCCTCGCCGCGCCGGTCCGGGCGGGGCGGGCCGTCCCGCACTACGAACGGGCGGCGATGGACGGCTACGCGGTCCGGGCGGAGGACACCCAGCGGGCCGGCCGGTCGCCGGTCGCGCTCGACGTGACCGAGGAGGCGGTCGACCCGCGGGGCGCAGCCCACGTCCACACCGGGAGCCCCCTGCCCGACGGCGCCGACGCCGTGGTGATGGTCGAGAAAACCCGGGAGCTCGGCGACACGGTCGAGGTGGAGGCGTCGGTCACGCCCGGCGAGAACGTCGCCCCGGTCGGCGAAGACGTCGGCGCCGACCGGCACCTCTACGACGGCGGCCACCGGCTGGCTCCGGCCGACCTCGGGCTCCTGCGCAGCGCCGGCCACGACGAGGTCGAAGTCTACGAGCCCCCCAGCGTGAGCGTCGTCCCCACGGGCGAGGAGCTCGTCCCCGCCGGCGAGGAGCCCGAGCCCGGACAGGTCGTCGAGTCGAACGGCCTCGTGGTCTCGCGGCTGGTGGAGCGCTGGGGCGGGGAGGCGGCCTACCGCGACATCGTGACCGACGACGTCGACGCACTCGGGGCGGCAATCGACCGCGACACCGACCACGACGTCGTTGTCACCATCGGCGGTACCTCCGTCGGCGAGCGCGACCTCCTGCCGGCGGTCGTCGGCGACCGCGGCTCGGTCGAGGTTCACGGCCTCGCGGTCAAGCCGGGACACCCTGCCGGGTTCGGCGTCGTCGAGAACACGCTCGTGTTGATGCTGCCGGGCTATCCCGTCTCCAGCCTGGTCGTCGCAACCCAGCTGCTCCGGCCGGCAATCGCCCGCGCCGGCGGGTTCGACCCCGACGCGATACCCGAGACCCCTGGCGTCCTCGAGCGGAAGGTCCCGAGCGAACCTGGCGTGCGCACCTTCGCCCGCGTCTCCGTCGAGGAGGCAGGAGAGGACAGCACGCAAGCGACGGTGACACCGACCCGGACGTCGGGGGCTGGCGTCCTCTCGAGTGTGACACTGTCGGACGGCTGGGTCGTCGTCCCCGAGAGGTCAGAGGGCTACGAGGCCGGCCGGGAAGTCGCCGTCGAGCGCTGGGACTGGGAGCCCTGACCACAGAGGCGAACGGTTCCGGCACGGCCCTGCGTTCAGTCCTCGGTGCCTGCCTCGGGGGGCTCGACCCCGGTCTCGTGCTGGTGGGCCCAGAACTCCCCGTCGACGGTGACCTCCTTCTTGAACAGCGGGACCTCGGCTTTCAGGCGGTTGATCCCGTCCTCCACAGTGTCGAAAGCCTCCTGCCGGTGGCCCGCGAGCACGACGACGAAGACGATGTCTTCCCCGGACTCGACGACGCCGGTCCGGTGGTGCAACAGGACCTCGTAGACCCCCTCGCGAGCCTCCAGATTCTCGCGGATCGCCGCCATCCGCTCTGCCGCCACGCCGTCGTACTTCTCGAACTCCAGCAGTTCTGTCGCCTCGTCGTCGGGGCCCTCCTTCGTGCGGACCCGGCCGGTGAAGGTGGCGATAGCCCCGGAGTACACCGCATCCGGTGACTGCGTGACCTGCGCCACCAGCGACCCCAGCGTCTCGAAGGGTTCCTGCTCCTCGAGAGCAGCGACAACGGCATCGAGGTCCACAGCGTCCGCCGCGGGTGCGGTGGCGACGGTCTCACCCCCGTGGTCGCGTCCGCCGAGCGCGACGGTCGGGATGTCGGCCCCGCTGTACCCCTCGATGAGTGCGTAGTCGGCGTCGGGGGCGAGCGACGCGAGGATGTCGTCGAGCGTGCGGTCCTCGCCAGTCGCG
The DNA here is from genome assembly GCA_964583735.1 of uncultured Halobacteriales archaeon. GTDB lineage: Archaea > Halobacteriota > Halobacteria > Halobacteriales > Haloarculaceae > Salinirussus. The sequence goes on from CAZOWU010000105.1 coordinate 2,288, forward strand.
AACCACGAGCCGTCGTCGGTCACGGCGTGAGTCTCTGCGGCGCCGGCCGCGCGGTGGCGGGAGGTATCCTTGCCTTCCCGGTCGACGTCGACCCCGTGGTCGACGTGTTTGACTGTCGCCACGCGACCACGCTCGCCGAGGCGGTCGAGGAGGCGCTCGACCAGCGTCGTCTTCCCCGAGCCCGAGGGGCCGGCGATCCCGAGCAGTTTCATACCCGCCCGTGGGACCGCGGCGGGTATGTGCCTGTCGCCGACCGACGGCCCGGCTGGGGCGTCGCTTCGGGGGCCGACGTCGAACACGGACTGGAGGTGAGGCTTTTGCCCGCGGGTCCCGAAGCCGGTGGCATGAGTGAGCGCCGAGAGATGCGCGACCTGGTGACGCTCGACCGCGCCCGCGAAGTCGTCGCCGACCTGGACGTGGGTGGTACGACGGAGACGGTCCCGCTGTCGGAGGCGAGTGGCCGGGTGCTGGCTGAACGGGTCGACGCCGACCTCGACGTACCCGGTTTCGACCGCGCCAGTGTCGACGGGTACGCCGTCCGTGCCGCGGACACGACCGGCGCCGGGGAGGTGAATCCGGTCACACTCGAGGTGACAGGACTGGTCGAGGCGGGCGAGCGACCCGACCTCCGGGTGGCGGAGGGCGAAGCCGCCGAGATAGCGACCGGGGCCGTCGTCCCACCTGGAGCCAACGCCGTCGTGATGGTCGAGGACACGACCGAACACGAGGAGTCAGTCGAAATCCGCCGGGCAGTCCCGCCGGGGGGGAACGTGATGGCCGCGGGTGCGGATATCGCGGCGGGCGACCGCGCGCTGGGCGCGGGCGTCCGGCTGACTCCGCGGACGGTGGGACTGCTCGCGGCGATGGGGCACGATACGGTCACGGTCCGGCGCCGCCCGCGTGTGGCCGTCGTCGCCACCGGCGAGGAACTCGTCCAGCCCGGCGAGGACCTCGACCACGGCCGCGGGCAGATCTACGACGTCAACACCGAGACCATCGCGACCGGCGTCCGCGAGGCCGGCGGACAGCCGGTCCGGTACACCCGCGTCCCCGACGACCGTGAGGCGATGGCCGACGCCCTCAAGCAGGCTGCCGGCGAGTGTGACGTGGTGCTCACGGCCGGGTCGACCAGCGCCAGCGGCGCGGACATGCTCTACAGCGTCGTCGAGGACGTCGGGGACCTGCTGGTCCACGGCGTTGCACTCAAGCCCGGCAAGCCGACAATGGTCGGCCGTGTCGCCGGGACGCCCTACGTCGGCCTGCCGGGCTACCCGGTCTCCGCGCTGTCGGTCTTCCGGCTGCTCGTCGCACCGCGACTGCGCCGGGCGGCGGGCTACGGAACCGGCCGGTCGGTGACCACCAGGGGGCGGCTGGCCGTCGACGAGCGCTTCGACGAAGGTCGGCGCCGGGCGCTGCCTGTCGGCCTCGTCGAGGACGGCGACGGTGAGACGGTCGTCTACCCCGTCGACAAGGGCAGCGGCGCGACGACCACGCTCGCGGCGGCCGACGGTGTGGTCGACATGCCAGCGGACACCCGCCGCCTCCGGGCCGGCGAGGAAGTCGCGGTCGAACTGTTCTCGCCGGACGCCCGCGCCCCACCGGTGCTGGCTGTCGGCGAGAGCGACCCCGTTGCCGTCGAACTGCTCGACGCCGTTGATGGCGCCCGCTATCTCACGGACGGCGACCGCGCCGGCCGGCGCTGGCTCCGGGATGGGGTCGCCGACGTCGCGGTGGTCACGGGCGAGGTTGACGGCACGGGTCCCGAGGACGGCGAGGTACTCGCGACCTGGACCCGCGAGTGGGGCGTCGTGACGGCGGACGGCGACCCCGGCAACGAGCCCCTGGAGACGCTCGCGAACGGCAGCCAGTCGGTCGCGACCGTCAACCGGGACCTCGGGCTCCGGGCCGCGGTCGACGACGCCGCACGGGATGCAGGCCTCGACCCCGATGCGGTCGCCGGGATCGAGACTGCCGGCATCGAGAGTCCAGCCCGCCGGGTCGCCGACGGCCGGGCCGACGTTGGCGTCGCCTTGCGTGTGACCGCCGAGGCGCTCGGCCTCCCCTTCGTCACGCTCGGCAGACAGCGGGTCTCGCTGGTTGGCAACGACCAGCGCCTGTCGAAGGCAGGCGTCGGGCGGCTGCAACGCGAGACGGAGTCCGTGGCGGCGGTCCTGGGTAACCTGCCCGGCTACACCGAGTAGGGGCCGGAGAGGATTCCGGGACCAGGCTACGTGTCGTCCACCTGCCGCTCTAGGTAGTCGAACTGCGCCTCCAGTTCCGTGCGGCGCTGGCGTTTGACCACCGTCGCGTCGAGGATCTCCCCGACCAGCGCGACGTCGACTGCGAACTCCGTCGTCGCCCGGACTTCTGTCCCCGCCTCGCGTTCGAGAAGTTCGTAGCAGGTCTCCATCGCCTCGAAGATCCCGTCGCGTTGCTCGTAGGCCAGCGCGCAGTCCCGGTCGACCAGCGCGCAGTCGAGTTCGACCGTGGCCAGGCCGACGCCGTTGCGGATCTGCAGCCGGTCGCCGTCGACCGTCGCGTCGTCGAACTCCGCGGCACGCATGAACGTCTCGACGTCCCCGACCAGCTCTGCCACCTCGTCGCGCGGTGCCTCGACCAGCCGCGAAAGCGTGAACGACTCCATCACCTCGGAGTCCGACCCGCGCCCTCCTGTATCCGGCGCCGTACATGTACGCCCGGGGCGAACATATTCGGGGGCAGGGGTCCAAGTCGGGGGAGTGAACGAACAGTCATGCCACGAGCGGTACTGACAGTACACATCCCCGACCGAGTCTGGATGGGGCGGCTCACCCGGCGTCACCCCGACGCCGAGTTCCGTATTCTCACGGCCTTTCCGGACGGCGACCACGGGGTCGCGATGGCGGAGGTCACGGCCGGGGACCTCGAGGAGGTGCTCCGGGACATGAGCGAGTGCGAGGAGGTGGTCGACCTCGAACTGCTGGGTCACCCGGGCCCGGAGGCACTGGTCCAGTTCGAGACCTCCGAGCCGCTGCTTCTGGTGCCAGTCCGGGAGTCCGGGGCGCTACTCGACCTGCCATTCGAGGTACAGGACGGGCACGCCTCCTGGGAGGTGACCGCGACGCGGGACCGGCTGTCGACGCTCGGTGACCAGTTGCGCACGCTGGAGATCAGCTTCGAAGTGGAGTCAGTCACCCAGGAGGTCGAAGCCGACCGACTACTGACCGAGCGCCAGTCGACGCTGGTCGAGACTGCTGTCGAGAACGGCTACTACGACACCCCGCGGGACTGTACGCTGACGGACCTGGCCGAGGTGGTCGGTGTCGCCAAGTCGACCGCCAGCGAGACGCTCCACCGCGCCGAGGGGAAGATCATCAAGCAGTTCGTCGACGAGGTCGAACT
>CAZOWU010000105.1:5768-7627 GCA_964583735.1 uncultured Halobacteriales archaeon
CGGGAACGAACTCCCAGTGCTCGTCGAAGCCCTCCTCACCGCCTCCGCCGAGGAAGGAACTGAAGCCAGTGGTCAGACGTGGACCCGAGTGACGTGGCCGCCACAACCACACTGACGGATGTACTCGTAGTCGGCACCCCACGCCTCCAGCCGCTCGAAGAGGTACGCCTCGGGGTGGCCCTGGTCGCCGTGGGTGACGAGGTTGACATGGTATCCCTCGCCCGTGGCCTCGATGGCCTGCCGGGCCTCCTCGAAGACAACCTCGTGGTCGTCGGCGTGGCGCGGCTTTTCGAGGTTCACCGACCAGGAGTTGTCGTGAAACTCCTCGATGTCGACTGCCTCGTGGTCGTGGCCGTGCTCAGCGTGGTCATCGACAGACATACCCTGGGATAGCAGTCTCAGTCGGCAGTACCTGTTCCCGAACCTGTTCGGCCGCCGTTCCAGGCGTCGGGGAGCGGCCCGTCGTACCCTTCCGGGACGAACGCACACAGCGGGTCGCTCGCGAGCGGGTCGACGGCGCGGGCGCACGCTCGCGGTCTGCTCCCGCCACAGACGGCCCGGTCGGGGCAGGCACCACACGTGCCACGGAGCGAGTCCGTGTCCCGTAGGCGTTCGAAGCGGTCGGCGTTCCGGTAGCGCTCGACGACGCTCGTCTCGCGGACGTCCCCCGCCGACTCGGGGAGAAAGCCCGAGAGGTACAGCTCACCGGTGTGGCTGACGAGCGCGAAGCCGCCGCCAGCGGTGACCCCCGTCCGGCGACCGATCCCGTCGCCGTGGCCCCCCTGGGAGCCGCCGTCGATGCTCAGCGCCATCCGGCGGCGCCCGGCGCCGGCGAGTGCCTCGATCCGGCGGGGGGTGAGCGAGCTCGTCCCGCTGGGGGTCATCGTTATCCGCAGCCCGAGGTCGGTTCCGTACTCGACGAGTTCGACGGCGTCCTCACGGGCGAGCGGGTCACCGCCCGAGAGGACCACCAGCCGGCCGTCGCCGAACTCGCGGGCTTCCCCGAGCAGGCGCTTGCCCTCCGCGGTGGTCCATTCGTCGGGATGCCGGTCCGGGTCGGCCTCCGCCCGGCAGTGTTTGCAGGCGAGTTCACAGGCCTGTGTCAGTTCCCAGATGAGCACGAAGGGCCGCTTGTCGGTGTCGATGTCGTCGTACATGGCTGAGCGCGCGCTATACCCGCGACTCGGGACCCGGAGACAATCAGCGAGGTCCCGAACACCTGTGGGTCTGCTGGCTACCAAGAACAGTAATTTTATCACAGCGATCAGGAACAATACCGTATGGCAGAGTGTCCGAACTGCGGAGCGGCTGTCGAGGAGGGGGCTCCCGTGTGTGACTCGTGTGGGATATCACTCGGCGACGACCTGGCGGGCGATGCGGGTGGCCAGGGCGACGCCGGGAGCGGTGGGGATACACAGCACGACCACGCGGAGGGCGGTCACCAGCAGGGTGGCGAGCCACAGCAAGGAGGACAGGGGCAACAGGGCGGCCAGCCCCAGCAGGGACAGCCTCGGCAGGGCCAGCCACAGGGCGGCCAGCCCAGACAGGGACAGCCTCGGCAGGGCCAGCCACAGGGCGGGCAACCGCGTCAGGGGCAGCCACAGCAGGGACAGCCCCAGGGGGGACAGCCCAGACAGGGACAGCCCCAGGGTCAGGCGCCACCACAACAGGGACAGCGCCGGCAGGGGCAGTACGGCCAGCCCCAGCAAGGGCAGTACCGCCAACCGCAGGACGACGAGGTGGTCGCCGGGCTGAGTCGCCGGCAGGTGCTTGGCGTCGGCGGTACCGGGGTCGCCGTCGCGGCTGTTGGGGGCTTCCTGCTGCTGGGTGGTGGGGGCGGGCCGGCCGGCACCGCTGAG
>CAZOWU010000106.1:0-7619 GCA_964583735.1 uncultured Halobacteriales archaeon
TCTCGGAGACGGCAAAGCAGTTCCTCGCGGGTATTCTCGACCACGCGCCCGCGATTACGGCGGTCGCCAACCCGACCGTCAACAGCTACAAGCGGCTAATCCCCGGCTACGAGGCCCCGGTCTACATCGCGTGGTCGGACGTCAACCGCTCGGCGCTGGTCCGCAAGCCCGCCGCGCGCACACCCGCGGCCAGCCGGATCGAACTCCGCTCGCCGGACCCCTCGTGTAATCCCTATCTCGCCTTTGCCACGATGATCCACGCCGGCCTCGACGGCATCAAGCGCGGGCTGGACTGCCCGGACCCTGTCCGGGAGAATATCTACGAGTTCGACGAGACCAAACGCGAGGAGTACGGCATCGAGACCCTGCCCTCGAACCTCGGCCGGGCAATCGACGAACTCGAGAGCGACGAAGTTGTGCAGGACGCGCTGGGCCCACACGTCTCCGAGAAGTTCGTCGAGGCCAAGCGCCAGGAGTTCCAGGAGTACCTCGTCGAGGTCTCCGACTGGGAGCTGGACCGGTACCTCGAGAAGTTCTGAACGCCCGCGGTTCCTGGGCCCAGCTGCCGCTGTTCACGCTTTCCCACCGGCCGTCAGTCACGGAAATCCCGGACGACGTCCCGGAGCCGGCCGGGAAGCCCGGCGACGGTGAACGTCACACCGACGAGCACCATCAGTGCGTACAGCCCGAGCGTCGACAGCCAGACGATGACCATCGCGAGGACCGCCCAGACGCCGTTGAGGAAGACGAACGCCCCTAAGGTCATGAGTGTCCCATACAGCAAGACGAGGTACGGGCCCCAGCCACGGGCGTGGCCGCGGCGCTGGCGCCGGCGGATGTACCCCTTCAGGTCGGATTCGAGGTCGTCGCGTTGGACCGTGCGGTCGTCGATGTCGGACTCGAAGCGGTCGAGCTCGCGCCGGAGCTCGGCGATGTCCTCGTAGTCGACGCGTTCGCTGACACGGTCGGCAGCCCGGCCCGTATCGGCGGCCGCTGTATCCGTGCCTGTCCCGGTGTCCGTGTCAGCGTCGCCAGCCTCGTCGTCGGGGCCGTCGGACTCGCTCATGCGCACTCGGGTAGGGCCTCGTAGCGACCCCTGTTGTACTTGCCGGTCGCGGCGACCCGCGAGCACGGTGTTCAATGTAGGTTCCGAACAGGAAACCCAGCAGCATCCAGCCGAGACCGGCGAGCGCCGCGCCCGGGATGACCGCGCGGACCGTCACCGAACAGTCCGGGAACACGTAGTACAGCGGGAGAAAGACGACCGGCAAGGCCAGGGCCAGCCAGAGCGTTCGTAGGGAGTCGTCGGGGGCAGGTCCCCCGAGCGGGAGCAGCGCAGACACCGCGACCACGGCACCGACCGCGAGTGCGGTCGCGGCAAGCGCCACCGCGGCATCGCGTACGTTCGTCAGAAACGAGCGGTGGGCGTCGGCCCGGTCGATCCGCGCGAAGGCTACGTCGAGCCCCCGGGACACCCGGAGCGCACTCCAGAGCAGCACGGCGAGTCCGGCGAGAAAACGCCGCCGACGGTCGCCAGCACGGCGGCGGCGAAGTTGGGGCCGGCGACCGCCGAGGGGACCGCCACTGTGACGAGCAGCAGTGAGACCAGCGAGACGAAGGCGTAGTAGGCACTGGCGGCCGTCACGAGGCCGAACTGCTCGGCACGGGCAACGGAGACGAGCGAGCGGGTCGTCGAGGTAACTCCGGACTGGGCGGGCCGGGGATACCCGATCTCTGTACGCTTCCGACCGAATAGCCGGCGCTCGAAAGCCATTAGACGACGGCTGCCACAGGGATGGTATGGACTGGGCGGCGGAAACGATGCGGGCGACAGCCGTGTTGGTCGGCGCGAGCGTGCTGCTGGTCGGACCCGGGACGGCCACGGTCGAGGGTACGCCAGCACTCGCTGCTGTCCTGCTCGGCATCAGCGCAGGGCTGTTCGCCGTCCGGGACCGGCTCGCCGAGCTACCGGTGGTACTCGGCCACGACCTCGGGTTCTACGGCGAGGTGGCGTGGCTGGCCCCGGTCGTGGCCGCGGGGGCAACCCTCCTCGCAGTGGGGGCAACCGCCGCCGAGCTGCAGGCCGTCGGCGGTCTCGTGGGGCTGGCCGGAATGGTCAACTACTTTCTGCGGCCGGTGTACCACACGGTCATCAGGCTCGGGCGGTACGTCGCTCGCGTTGCGAGCTAGGCCGGGTCGCCGGTCACCGCCCGGGTCTGCGCGACCGAAGCCGTCGTCTTGAACGTCGTGCCGCCGTAGTGTGTCCGGCTCGCGTCGTGTCCGGCTGCCCGGAGGGCGGCGAGGAAATCCGCCATCGCTGTCGCCGGGCGCCCCCACAGCTTGCACAGCCGGTGCTGGTCGTAGTGTGTCGGCGTGTCGAGTTCGCCGGCGAGCGTCTCGAGGAGGTCCGTCGCCTTCTCGGCGGTCCCGAACTCACCAGGGACCGCCGCTGCGGTCGCGTCAAGAAAGTCGCCCTGGGCGACCCGGTCGAGCCAGACCGGCCCGGCCGTCTGGACCGCCGCACCGCAGTTGTCACAGCCGTCGGGAGGATCTGCGGTGAGTCCACGCTCCGTCCTGCGCCACAGACACTCCGGGCAGTGGTGGATGTGGCCCAGTCGGTCGAGAGCCGCGTCAGCCACCTGTGCCCCGCGGTCGAGGGCGAGGTAGGTACGGACGTAGTGGTCGGAAGCGTGGGTGAGCAGTGGGTCGACGGCTACGTCGTACCGGGCGGCCGTCCTGGCGAGCGCGGAGAGGAGGATCCGGACGCCCATCTCGCTGTGGTACTCGGTGTTTCTGGGGACGGCACTGTAGGTCCGGACGCCGCTGTTGAAGTGTGCGCCACAGAGGGGAGCGAGGTCGGTTGCCGTGACACAGAGAAGCTCGCCGGCCCCCTGGAACGCGGCGTCAGCGAACGGAACCGGCGTCCCAAACGGGTCCAAGTCCACGACATCGAACGTCCGCTCGTGGAGGACGACGTTGGCGTCCCTGGTGACTGTCTCTCCGTCGAGACCGTTCAACGCGAGGTTCTCTGCGGCCAGGGCGGTCGCGTCGGGGTCGATGTCACAGCAGGTGACATCCCAGCCGTCGGCGGCCGCCCGGACGCCGCGGACTCCGGTGGCGGTCATCGCGTCGCAGTAGGTGTCGACGGCGGGGTTGCGCTCGCGGTAAGCCCGGAAGGCGGCGACAGTCAGGTCCCGGTTCAGCTCCTGGACGGGGTTGAAGAAGACGGCGTCGCCGGCGCCCTCCTCGGGCTGTTCGGGGATATCGAGGTCGAGACCCCCTTCGTGGACGCGCATACCGCCCGCTCGGGAGGGACGGCGAAAAGCGCCACGGTCGGGTGGTCGGCCTCGGGGCCAGCACGTCGGGACGCACCGTGGTAGCCGTCTGGACGGCCAAGGGGTGGGGCGGACAGCCGGCCTCCCTTCGCGTGGCGGTCGGCCGGACTCCCGCTGGCCGCCACGCGGCAGCTCGTCAGGTCACGGGTGGCCTGGTCTCGCCCCCGTACAAAAGCCTGTGTCCCGAAACGATTTTGTCCGACGAGCGGCAGCATCAGATATGGATTGGGTCCTTCTCGGCATCGTGGCCCTCCTGCTCGGGTTCGTCTTCTTCGTCTACCTGTTCGTTCGGCGAACGGTTACGGGATACCAGCAGGGTGTCGACCGTGGCAAGCGTTAGTGGTTTGTCTGCCGCGGCCTGCGCTCCAGTATGGACCCGCGCATTCGCGAGCATGCCGAGGTGATCGTCGACCACTCGACTGACCTCTCGGCTGGCGATGACCTCGTCATCGACGCTCACCCGGTCGCCGAGGACCTGGTTGTGGCGCTGCACGAACTGGCCGCCGACCGGGGGGTGAACCCGCTGGTGATTCAGGAACGACTCGGCGAGCGGTACCGCCGGGCCTTCCTGCGCAACCGCGACGACTTCGAGACCCCCGACCACCTGCGGGCGTTGTACGAGGAGATGGACGCCTACATCGCTGTCCGGGGGAACGCAAACGTCACCGAGACCAGCGACGTCGACCCGGAGACGAACGCCGCCTACCGCCAGGTCCAGCAGCCGCTGCTCGACGAACGCCTCTCGAAGACCTGGTGTCTCACCCAGTTCCCGGCCGCCGCGAACGCCCAGCTCGCCGGGATGTCGACCGAGGGGTACGAGGATTTCGTCTGGGACGCGGTCAACAAGAACTGGGGTGCGGTTCGCGACCACCAGGCACAGATGGTCGAGATACTCGACCCCGCTGACGAGGTTCGGATCGCCTCCGGCGACACGACCGAGGTCACGATGTCGGTCGCCGGGAACGAGACGCTGAACGACTACGGCGAGAAGAACCTGCCCGGTGGCGAGGTGTTCACCGCGCCCGTCCCGGACGGCGTCGACGGGGAGGTCCTATTCGACAAGCCACTCTACCACCAGGGCCGGGAGGTGACCGACGTCTTCCTCCGCTTCGAAGGCGGTGAGGTCGTCGAGCACTCGGCCGGAAAAAACGAGGCGGTGCTGACCGAGGTGCTGAACACCGACGACGGTGCACGGCGCCTGGGCGAACTCGGGGTTGGCATGAACCGCGATATCGACCGCTTTTCCTACAACATGCTGTTCGACGAGAAGATGGGCGATACGGTTCACATGGCGGTCGGCCGGGCCTACGAAGAGACCGTCGGCGGGGGCAACGAACAGAACGAGTCGGCAGTCCACGTGGACATGATCGTCGACATGAGCGAGGATTCCGTCATCGAAGTCGACGGGGAAGTGGTACAGCGAGACGGTACCTTCCGGTTCGAAGACGGCTTCGAGGGGTAGCGAGACCCGGCCGACAGGAGGGTCTCGAAGACCGAGCGGGGAGGAACGACCCACGAGGACTAGCGAGGCGCGACTGATACGGTCGTGCGTACGCAATTTCAGCAGTCTCGGGGAGAATCGACTTGTCGGACCACGGAACCCGTCTTCTGCTTCGTGGGTTTGCAAAGAATTACGCACGACCGTATGAAACGACCGCCTCGGCAATGCGAGCGGCGACGCTAGGGGCCACGAGCAGAAAGACTCGAACGGAGTGATAGTGATTGTGGTGACGATGTCCCGGCGATTGCCCGCATCGGGGTCGGTAAGCGCCGGGAACAGACGACAATAATCAGTATGAGAGTCTCCAAAACGCGACCGGCGAGCGTCGCGAGCCGTGAGCGGACGCCGGGCGTTGTGCGTCCCCCTGGCCGGGGCCCGTGTCACCACCTCTCGCGCCAACGGTATGCCGTCCGGTCCCTTCTATCAGGTATGAACTACGATTCTGCACTCGACAGGGCCTACGAGGACCTGCCGGAGGGGACACACGAGGCGGGCGAGCGGCTCTCGGTACCGGACCCCGAAGGCGAGACAGACGGGGCGTTCACCCGATTGACGAACATCGGTGCCATCGCGGACGCAGTGGGGCGCGAGCCCGAGCACCTCCACAGCGCCATCCAGACGGCGCTTGGGACCAGCGGACAGTTCGAGGGCGACCGCGCCCGCTACAACGGCGACTTCGGGATCGACGACTTCGCGGCGGCCGTCGACAGTTACATCGAGCAGTTCGTCACCTGCTCGGAGTGTGGCCTGCCAGACACGGTGTTGAGCCGCGAAGACGGCGTAGAGATGCTGCGGTGTCAGGCCTGTGGCGCCTTCCGCCCGGTCGGCAAGAACGCCCCCTCGACGACCCGGACACAGCAACGCGAGACCGTCGAGGAGGGGACGACCTACGAACTGGAGATCACGGGTACCGGCCGGAAGGGCGACGGCGTCGCCAACCGCGGCGACTACACCATCTTCGTCCCCGGCGCCCAGGAAGGGCAGGTCGTGCGGGCGGTCATCGAGTCCACTAGCGGCGACCTGGCGTTCGCGCGGCTGGTCTGAGTTTCGGCTCCCCGCTATCACTCCTCGTCGACGAGTTCCTCGCGGAGTTCGACCTTGCGGATCTTGCCGCTGCCGGTCTTGGGCAACCCCTCGCGGATCTCCACGATACGCGGGTGTTTGTACGGGGCAATCTCCTCGAGGGCGTACTCCTTGATCGCCTCCTCGGTGAGGTCACTTCCCTCGACGAGCGTGAGCGCAGCCGCGACCGTCTCCCCCTTGCGCTCGTGGGGGACCCCGAAGACGGCGACCTCGTGGATCCCGGGGTGGTCGTACAACACCTGCTCGACCTCGGCGGGGTAGACGTTGTACCCACCGGTGAGGATCATGTCCTTCTCGCGGCCGCTGATGTAGTAGTAGTTGTCCTCGTCGCGGGAGCCCCTGTCGCCCGTCCGGAAGTAACCGTCCTCGGTAAACGCCGCCTCCGTGGCCGCCGGCCGCTTGTAGTAGCCCTCCATCACGTGCGGGCCCTTCATCACGATCTCGCCTTCCTCGCCGTCGGGCACCTCCTCACCCGTCTCTGGGTCGACCACCTTCGAGTGGGTGTGGCCGGCGGGCTGACCGACGCTGCCGATCTTGTCGCCCAGCGTCGCGTACCGCACGGAGTGGCTCCCGGCGGTGGTCTCGGTCAGACCGTAGCCCTCGATGACCGGGACGTCGAAGACCGACTCGAACTCCTCGTGGACGGGAACCGGGAGCTTGTCCCCACCCTGCCCGGCCCGCCACAGCGAGGAGAGGTCGTAGGCGTCGGGCTCGGCCTTGTAGGTCTGGAGTAGGTCCATGAACATCGTCGCGACGCCGGTGAAGCCGGGGATGTCGTACTCGTCGAGCGTCCGGAGGACGAGGTCGGGGTCCCACTGGTCGGGCCGGATGGTGTGGAGGGTGCGGCCAGTGGCGAGTGCCGTTAGCATGACCACGACGCCGGTGATGTGGTACATCGGGACGACCACGAACCCGTCACCACGGATCTGCCCGCCGGTGTAGGAGGTGATGCCGGTGACCAGCTGGACCCGGAAGTTCTCGTGGGTCAACAGAACTCCCTTCGGTTGGCCCGTCGTCCCCGAGGTGTACGGCTGGAGGAGGACATCGTCGTCTTCGCGGGCGACCAGCGTGGGGTCGCCGGCCGCCGCGAGGTCGTCGAGGGTAGTGTGGTCGCTGTCGGGGTCGGCGCTGATGACATCGAGGCCGACTTCCTCTGCGACCGGCACCGCCCACTCCTCGCGCTCGCCGTCGCAGATGACGGCCACCGAGTCGGAGTCCTCGAACTGGTACTCGATCTCCCGGCGGCGGTACTCCGGATTGATCGGGGAGGCGACGACACCGGCGTGGATACAGGCCCAGATGGTGACACAGAAGGGAACCCCGTTTGGCAGGTAGACACAGAGCCGGTCGCCGGGCTCGAGGCCCAGCTCGTGGAGGCCGCCGGCAACCCGCTGCACCCGGTCGTGAAACGCCGCGTAGGTCAGCTGCTGGCCGGCGTGTTCGACCGCGACCTCGTCGGGGAACTTCTCGGCCGGACGCGTCAGCAGGTTCGCCACGCTCCCGTCGTACGGCGGCGCCATCAGGTCCTCGGCTGGGACGGGTTCCATGTGTACCGCCGTCGGCACTCACCGGTTTATAGATTGGGACAGGGGGGCACACAGAGCAAACTGTATATCCACCCGGTCACGATTCGTTCAAGATTCGGTCGGCAAGAACGGGCGTGACACGCCTTCGAACGCCTACTCATACGGTCGTGCGTA
>CAZOWU010000107.1:0-7588 GCA_964583735.1 uncultured Halobacteriales archaeon
GCAGGCGGTCGTCGACGACGGCCATGTCGTCGTCGCCCATCTTGCAGGTGCCGACAGGGTGGTAGACGGTCTGGGCGGTCTCGCGGATGTGCTCGACGATCCCCTCGTCGGTCTGGACACCCTCGCCGGGCCAGACCTCACGGCCCAGAACGCCCTCGAAGGCCGCCGTGTCGAATATCTCCCGGGCGCGTTTGACCCCCTCGACGAGCACGTCGAGGTCCTGCTGTTCGTCGAGGTAGTTGGGGTCGATCGCGGGGTCGTCGAACGGGTCGGCCGTGCGGAGCCGTATCTCGCCGCGGCTCTCGGGACGGACCTGGGTGGCCCCCAGCGAGACCCCGTGGCCCTCGTCGGGGTTGTCCTTTCCGTGGTTCATCACAAAGCCGGGACAGAAGTGAAACTGCAGGTCCGGCGCCGGCTCCTCGTTGTCGGCGTAGCCGAACCCGCCGGACTCGGCGCTGTTCGAGGCCAGGGGACCGGACTTGAACAGCATATACTTGAGTAGGTTGACGAGGCTCTCGGCCTCGTCGAGCGTGTCGGTCTCGGTGGTCTCGTGGATCGTGAACGCAAAGAGGTGGTCCTGGAGGTTCTTGCCAACGCCGGGGAGGTCGTGCTGGACCTCGACCCCGTGCTCGGCGAGGTGGTCGGCCGGCCCCACGCCCGAGAGCATGAGCAGTTGCGGGGAGTTGACTGCGCCGGCGCTCACGATGACCTCCGTGTCGGCGGTCGCCTCGTACCGCTGCCCGTCCTGTTCGTACTCGACACCGGTCGCACGGTCCCCGTCGAACAGGATTTGTGTGACCTGTGCGCCGGTCTCGGCGGTCAGCGTCGACCGGTCGAGGACGGGCTTGAGGTAGGCGTCGGCCGTACTACACCGCTCGCCGTCCTTCTGGGTGACGTGGTACACGCCCGCGCCCTCCTGCTGTTCGCCGTTGAAGTCCCCGTTGTGCGGGAAGCCAGCCTCGACGGCCGCGTCGACGAACCGCTCGGCCAGCGGCCGGGAGTCCTGCGGGTCGGCGACGTTCAGCGGTCCCTCGGTGCCGTGGTACTCGGGGTCTCCGCGGGGCGAGTCCAGCGTCTCCGCCCGCTTGAAGTAGGGCAGGACGTCCTCGTAGCTCCAGCCCTCGTTGCCACGCTCGGCCCAGGTGTCGTAGTCGTGGGGGTGGCCGCGGATGTAGATCATCGCGTTGATCGAACTGGAGCCCCCCAGCGTCTTCCCGCGGGGCCAGTACAGTTCCCGGTCGTTCATCTCTGCCTGGGGCTCGGTGTAGTAGTTCCAGTCGAATTCGTGGTCCTCTTCGTCGAGTACTGCCGCGTAGCCCATCGGCATACTGACCTCGCGGTCGTCGTCGGGCTTGCCGGCCTCCAGCAGGAGCACCGAGTTGCGCTCGGAGAGCCGGTTTGCCAGCACACATCCTGCCGACCCGGCGCCGACGACGATATAGTCGGACGCCACGCGTTGACGTGCCATGCCCGGGATGACGGCGCCAGCGGTATAAAGTTGTCCGGGGATAGGCCACGGCGGGAGCGATGGATCTGGCGCCGGAACCTGGGTGTGAGCGGCTTGGAGCCGCCGGTCAGTGCCGGGACCAGCTGCTGGCGGCTCGAAGAGACCGCGAGAACGCCGGGGCGTCCAGCTTACAGGTCGCGGGGCTGGACGGTCTTGCGGTCGTTAGCCTGTGCGCGGTCCGCGGCGTCCTCGAGCAGCTCCTCAACCTCGTCGTCGAGGGCATCGTAGAAGTCGGAGGCGACGTTCATGTCGTCGAGCGTTTCCTTCACGGCGGCTTTGACGATCAGGTCTGCCATACAGGACGGCGTTTCCCGAGGATAGGTTATAAACTTTCCCGTTTCTCGCCGCTCTCGGCGGCTGTGACGGTGTGTTTGGCCGCTTCTCGGTTCGGTGGAACCGACACCTAAGAGTGGGCCGACCCCATCGTTGGGGTATGCGCGCCGCCCTCGAGGCCGTTGGGGCACGGGAGTCGAGCCCGGACGCTGCGGAGGCACGACTCACCGGGTACGTTACCGGCGAGGCCGGCCGGTTCGACGCCACGCGCGAGCGGCGCAGCGGCGTCCCGGAGGCAGTCCTCGCCGCGGGGAAGACGCCCGACGAGGTCGCCAGCCTGGCCGCCACCAGCCTCGAGGCCACCGGCCACGCCGTGGTCACCAGAGCCGACGACGCCACCGCCGCGGCCGTCGGCGTGCTAGACGCCACAGTCCGGTACCGCGAACGGTCGGGAGTGGTCGTGGCCCACGCGGCCGACTACGAACCGCCCGACCTGGCGGCCAGTGCGGGTGTCGTGACAGCTGGCACCGCCGACGCCGTTCCGGCCGGGGAGGCTGTGGCCGTCCTCGTGGAGATGGGTGCGACGGTGACCCGCGTCGACGACGTGGGCGTGGCGAGTATCGCGCGCCCGACCGACCAGCTCGACCTGCTGCGCGACCAAGACGCTCCCGTGGTTGCGGCCGGCCGGGAGGGAGCGCTCCCGACGGTTGTCGCCGGGCTCGTTGACGTGCCGGTCATCGGGCTCCCGGTCTCGACGGGCTACGGCCACGGTGGCGAGGGCGAGGCGGCGCTCTCGGGGATGCTCCAGTCCTGTACCGCACTGACGGTCGTCAACGTCGACGCCGGCTTCACCGCCGGCGCACAGGCAGGCCTGGTCGCCCGACGGCTCGAGGCGGCCCGCGGTACCACTGACACCCCGGCCCGATTCGTTCCGAACTGACGGCCAGCGGCCCAGTCCTGCGGTGCCTAACAGTGTTGGCACCCAGGCTATATCCACGGGTCGTATTGTAGCTAGTGCTGGCGAAGGATGCCGGCACCAACTGATGCCAGAATGTAATCACTGCGGTGCGCACGTCTCCGACCGGTTCGCGCGGGTGTTCGCCGATGAGTACGGGCAGATCCACGCATGCCCGAGCTGCTCGGCGAACGCCGGAATCGCCGAAGTCGCGAGAGAGCGTGCGCACCAGGTCTGAGTACCGAGAGTGTCGCCTTCAAGACCCATACGCACCTTCCCCTTCCGCTTGACAGTCCTTTAGTGGCGTCCCCGCCCAACAACGGGCATGGATGACGCCGACGCGGTTAGCTTCGGGACGGACGGCTGGCGGGCCACTCGCGACAACTTCACGCTGTCCCGCGTCCGGCTAGTCGGCCGAGCGGTCGCTGCCCACCTCGACAGTGAGGACGAACCGGTGGCGGTCGGCTACGACGCCCGCGAGCGCTCCAGAGAGTTCGCCGAGGCACTCGCCGACGTGCTGACAGACGCCGGTCGGGACGTCCGACTCTCCGACCGTGACTGCCCGACACCGGCGCTCGCCTGGACTGTCGCCAACACGTGTGCCGGCGGGCTGATGATTACGGCCTCGCACAACCCTCCCGAGTACAACGGCGTGAAGTTCGTCCCCGCGGACGGCGCCCCCGCCCTGCCGGCAGTCACGGAGGACATCGAGCGGCGGCTGGCCGCCGTCGCCGACGACCCGCCCACAGTCCCGGACGGCGAGGGGGGAACCGCCACCGACGTCGACATGGTCGGCCCCTACGTCGAGCACGCGCTCTCGTTTGCGGACGCTGACCTGTCGGGGCTGTCGGTGGTCTACGATGCGATGCACGGGAGCGGCCGCGGCGTGACCGACCGCCTGCTCTCGCGAGCGGGCGCGGACGTGACCCGGTTGCGGTGTGACCGCGACCCAGCGTTCGGCGGCACCGCACCGGAACCGGTCCCCGAGCGGACCGAGCGACTCGTCGAGCGGGTCACCTCGGGGGGAGCGGACCTCGGAGTCGTCAACGACGGCGACGCCGACCGGCTGGGGGTCGTCACGCCCGAACGGGGCTTTCTCGACCCGAACGTCCTCCTGGCGGTCCTCTATGACTCTCTGCTCGAGACCGGCGCGGGCGACGTCGTCCGAACGGTGTCGACGAGCAGCCTCGTCGACCGGGTCGCCGCGGCCCACGGGCAGGCCGTCCACGAGACGGCGGTCGGCTTCAAGTGGGTCGCCGAGGCGATGGCCGAGCAGAGCGCGCTCGCCGGCGGCGAGGAGAGCGGCGGCTTCGGGGTCACCGCCCACCTCCGCAACAAGGACGGCGTCCTCCTCGCGTTGCTCGTGGCTGCCGCCGCCAGCGAACGAGCGCTCGACGACCAAGTTGCGGCCCTGTTCGATGCCCACGGCGAGGTCCACCAGGACCGCGTCAGCGTCGACTGTCCCGACGACCGCAAGCCGGCGGTCATCGACGCGCTGGAGGCGGCCATCGGCGACGAGGTGGCCGGGACGCCAGTCGAGGGGGTCAACACTGTCGATGGCTTCAAAGTCGCGCTCGCAGACGGAACCTGGCTGCTCGTCCGGCCCTCGGGAACCGAGCCGAAGATGCGGGTCTACGCGGAGGCGACCCGCGCCGAGCGGGTCGAGGACCTCCTGGCTGCCGGCCGGGCGCTCGTCGCCCCCCACGTGTAGAATTACTCGGCCCCGGTACGCAGGACGCCGCGGTACCGTCCGGGCTCCTCGGCGGGAACGATATCGAACCCCACCGCCTCCCAGAACGGGCGGGCGCGGGCGTCGAACGCCGCGACCAGCCGCTCGCGGCGCTCGGCAGCGGCTTCGACCAGCGCGGTCCCGACCCCCTGGTCGCGGCGGGCCCGGCGCACCGCGACCGCGGCGACCCGGTCGCCGTCGAGGATGAGTGTGCCCAGCACCCGCTCTTCCTCGACGGCGACGAGTACGTCCCCGCGGGCGATGCGCTCGCGCAGGTCGTCGACGTCGACACGGAGCGCGGCCCCATCGACCACGTTGAGCACGTCCGGGAGGTCCTCGACGGTCGCCTCGCGGACGCCCGTCACGGCGACTCACCGGCCGTCGGTGGCACCGGTGATACCGGGAGGGCAGCACCCATATCTGACAGAACGGCCGCGGCACAAAAACCCCTTCGCGGTCGTCCGCTGGCTCTATCCGCCCTCGATGAGGCGAACGACCTGCACGATTCCGACGTCCTCGGGCACGGGTGTGTCAGTCGGAACGGGGTCGCCGTCGACCAGCACGGCCACCTCGTGGCGGCTCACGCCAAAGGGCGCGAGCAAGTCGGCGTAGGTCTCCCCCTCGACCTCCCGGACGCCCTCGCCAGCGAACTCGACGGCGACGGTTGGCATACCCGGCTCTGGGCAGCCGAGGGGTTTCAGCGTGTCGCGTTCGCCGTGCGGTCTTTGCGTCCCGGACAGGTGCCCGGTATCGGTCTCGCGGGGTTTATGCCCGCCGCGGGCCACCCCGTGAGTATGAGTGAGGCCGACGCCGACACTGCAGGGGGCCGCGAGGAGATCTGGCTGGAGAAGTACCGCCCACAGCGGCTCGCGGACATCCTGGGCCAGGAGACGATCACCGAACGCCTCCAGAGCTACGTCGACCGCAACGACCTCAGCCACATGCTCTTCTCAGGGCCGGCAGGGACGGGAAAGTGTGCGACCGGCGAGACTCCGGTCCTCACGAGCGACGGGTTGCTCCGGATGGAAGCGGCTGTCGGCGACGTGGACGGATTGGCCGAAACCGACGGGCTGGAAATCCTCACCTTCGACGGCGACAGCTTCGAGTACACGGAGCCATCCCACGTGTTCGGCAAGCACGCCGACCAGGTTGTCGACGTCTCGACGCGGGATGGCGCCGGCCTGACTGTCACTCCCGAACACAGATTACTCGTCGTCACGCACGATGGCCTGACGTGGCGCGAGGCGGCGGATCTGGAACCGGGGGACCGGATAGTCAGACCGCTGCGTGCCCCGCTTCCCGAGACCGATACGACACTCGACTGGCTCGACGCGATGGACGGCGACCGGACGTTCGTCCACGTCTCGGAGGCGTTTGCGCGCCGTCACGAGATCCCCTACGAGGCAAATCTGGTCGGTTCGAAAAAGCGAATCGTTCGGGGACTCAGACAGGGTGCTGATATCGATGCTATTACGAACCGGACGGACATCCCACGGAAGACTGTTCAGGCGGCGGCACGCGAGTTCGCCGACGCGGATCTCGAGGATGTCAGTACTGCCTGTCCGCTGTCGGAGCTCCGGGACTTGCAGACGGACTGGGAGGAACTGCGCGAGCACGTCCACGCGGTCCAGTACGTCAACCCGACGAACAACGCCCGGGCCGAGCCAGTCGAGCCGCCGCGGGAGCTGACGCCGCAACTGGCCCGGCTCGTGGGGCTGGCAGTCAGTGAGGCCCGCATCGAGGGAGGGCGGGTCAAATTCTACAACACCGACCCGGCGTTGCTCGACCAGTTTGAAACCGCTGTTCGCGAGCAATTCGGCGTCGAACCCCGCCGCGGCGAACAGCACGACGTGCCGTACGTCGCTGTCGGAAGCCGGACGCTCACACACTACCTGGAGTCGTGTTTCGATGTCTTCGACGGCGCGATGGGCGGTGACGGGATCGGGTCGACGCTGTTCCAGGCCGACGAACAGAGCCGCCGTGCCTTCCTCCAGGCGGTGTTCGACGCGGAAGCGCACGTCAACTCGAAGGGAATCATCGAACTGACCCAGAAGCGGCCGGAGGCCATCACCCTCCTCTCGTATCTCCTCGCCGGCTTCGGTGTTCCGTCCCGACGGAAAACCGAGCGAAAGCGGGCTACCAACGGCTCCGGGACCGAACGGACCTACCACACGCTCTACCTGTCGAACGCGTCCCACCTGCGACGGTTCCAGCGGGAGATCGGCTTCTCGAACGACGCGAAAGCGGCCGGGCTGTCAGACGTCGTCGACAAAACGCACAACCCGAACGACGACACGGTCCCAACGCAACGGGCGGTGTCGGAACTGTGTGACCGGCTCTACCTGAACAAGACGGAGTACGTTCCCGACACGCTGAACCCGGATACACCGGGGCGCGAACGGTATCTGAACGCGGTGTCCGGACTCGTCGACGCAGCGACCGGAAGGCTCGAGCGGGTGCAGGAAGCCCGGGAGACGTTGGCGCAACTCCAGCCACAGGTCGCCCAAGCGGCTGCTGTTCCGGCCGAGTGGGCCGGCAAGCGGGACGCCCTCGAACCGCTCTCGGAACGGCGCCGGCTCGCCGCCGAAGTCGGCGTCGACAGCGGGCGGCTCCTCGAATACGCCCGTGGCGACCGGACGCCCTACGCCGACCGCGTGCAGACACTCCTCTCGGAATTAGATGGCAGACACTCCCGCCCTGTCACAGACGTACAGACCGCGCTGAGGGATATCTTCGAGTCACTCGAGATCCCGTACGCCGCAGTCACGGACGACACCGAACTGCACAGCTCCGATGTCGCGAACTTGCTCGAACACGACGACCACCACGTGCGCTCGCTCACGCGGTTCCAAACTGTCGCTGACCGACTCGATGACGTTCTCTCCCGGATGGCCTCCCGCAAGACGCTCGAACAGCTCCGGGTCCTCCACCGGCTGACCGACGCCAGCCTCTACTTCGATACTGTCGAAGCTGTCGAGAGGCAGGAAGGCGGCCAGCGAGTCTACGACCTCACGGTCCCCGGAACGCGCAACTACGTCGCTGGCTCCGTCCCGACGGTCATGCACAATACGACCGCCTCGATGGCCATCGCCAAGGAACTTTACGGCGAGGACTGGTCGGACCA
>CAZOWU010000108.1:0-542 GCA_964583735.1 uncultured Halobacteriales archaeon
TCGAGGGCGGCGTCTGGAAGTCGAACCTCCGGCAGCTCGCCCGCAAGCGCATGGATGCACACGGCTGGACGTGTGACTGCATCCGCTGTCGGGAGGTCGGGCACAGCGACGAGGAGCCTGGAGACGTGACCCTCGACAGTACCGAGTACGACGTTGCAGGTGGGCGCGAACACTTCATCTCCTTCGAGGACCGGGACCGGGACCGGGACATCCTCGTGGGCTTCTGTCGGCTCCGGTTCCCGAACGATCCTGTCAGGCGGGAACTTCAGGGGGCGGCCATCGTCCGCGAACTCCACGTCTACGGGAGCGAGGTGGGCGTGGGGGAGGCCGGCGACGACGCGACCCACCAGCACCAGGGGTACGGCCAGCGGTTGCTCCGGGAGGCCGAAACGATTGCCGCGGACGCCGGCTACGAGAAGCTGGCCGTGCTCAGCGGGATCGGCGTCCGGGAGTACTACCGCGAGAAGCTCGGCTACCACCAGGACGGCCCCTACGTCTCCAAGCCACTCTAGGCGTCACCGGGTTCCTGCCCGTCTGAGTCT
>CAZOWU010000108.1:642-7426 GCA_964583735.1 uncultured Halobacteriales archaeon
CGTCTGTCTGAGTCTCGTCTGTCTGAGTCTCGTCTGTCTGAGTCTCGTCTGTCTGAGTCTCGTCTGTCTGTCCCCTACCCGTCAGTCTCCTGCTCTGCTATCTCCTGTCGGTCTGTCTCGGGGTCGTAGGGCTTCCCGATGTCGAACTTCGGCGCACCGACACCGAGCACGCGGACCTGGCCGTCCGCTCTCTCGGGGTTGTGCGGCCGGATCGGGCTCTTCGGTTCGACGACGAACGTCTCGCCGGCGGGTATCTCGTATTCCCCTTCGGGCGTCTCGACGTGCAGCGTGCCCGAGAGCACGTAGAACAGTTCCTCGCGCTGGTCGTGGGAGTGGTACTGGCGAGCGAGGGGCTCACCGGGCTCCATGGTGTAGATGGCCGTGGCGAGGGTCGCGAGGTCGGCAGCCTCGGTCAGCGACCGGCGGTCACAGGGGTAGTCGGGCGAAGGCGGCAGGTCGGCCGGGTCGAGCGCGTGGTACTCCATGGACCCGGTAGGTCCGGTCTGGACAAGAGTCTGCGGACGTGACCCCACCCGCTGCAGACGGTCTCACAGTGGGAGCGCGTCCACGTCGATACCGTCCCGGCGGCCGTCGAGAACGCCGAACCGCTCGTCGCGGCGGCGTTCGAGCCAGTACAGCAGCCGCTTGGCCCAGACGAGTTTTCGGGCCTTCATCCGGTCGACGGAGGAGTCCTCGAAATCCCACCCGTGGAAGACGAGTTTGTCGGCCCCGAGGTGGTCGGCGAGGAACGCGGCCCGGTCGCCGTCGGTGAAGCCGCCGACGTTCCGGACCGGGCCGGACGGTTCCGCCTGGGTCGTCGGGACGAGCGACCCCTCGGCGAGCGGGGGGCCGTACTCCTCGACCGCGGGAACGTTGTCGCCGTGGGCGTGGGCGACAACCGGCGTCCCCCGGCGTGCGAGTTCGACGGCCAGCTCCGGCGCGGAGTCGAGGTCCGTTACCACGCAGTCGACGGCCAGACCGGCCTCGTGCAGTCGCGAGAAGGACGCTCCCGCGGCGAAGACGGCGTCGGCGTCCTCGACGGTGGGGAACTCGTCGGACAGGCCACCGGCGCCGCCGGCAATCGCCACCCGCCCCCCCTCGACCGACAGCCGCTCGAGTTCGTCGGAGTCACGCCCGCCGAGAATCTCGGCGAAACGGTCCCGGGCCCGCTCGTCGGCCACCCGGTCGAAGCCGAAGTCCGCGAGGATGGTCTCGTAGACGGGCTCCCAGGTCTCGAAGTTCATCTGTCGCTGTGGCTCGTGGGTGACACGTCCGATAATCCAGGTTGAACCGAAATGGCACGAGACACCCCTGCCCGCGTGCCCTTTCGGTCTTCACGCGGCGGTTGCGGCGCATCCGGCATAAGTTTTCTTACCGGCACGCCGCCCGAACGCTGTCCAGCGCGGCCGCCAGCGCCTGTGATTCCTCGACGCTTCCCGCGAGGGTTCGGAGGGATCTGACCGTCCCCGCCAGGACCACACGGTCGCCGGTTCCGGTGACGACCACGTCGCGACCATCGGCAGCCGACCGCAGGCGCTCGCGGGCATCGGCGGGCAGTGCGAGCGAAAAGCACCGCGCCACCCCTGTTCCCGGGTCCGCGTCGCCATCGACGGCCTCGAACTGGCGCTCGGTCTCACCGATGCTGGTCACGTCCAGTTCCTCGACGCCGGCGTCCCGGTCCCGGACCCGTCCACTGGTGAATGCGTCCCCGACCAGAGCGGCGTCGACGGTCTCCTCGACGTCGTGGGTCCGGATGACGTGGGCACCGCGCTCGACGGCCATGGCAGTCGCAGCCAGCGAGACCGGTAGCGCCTCCTCGGTCGAGCGCCCAGCCAGCTCGCGGAGGAAGTTCTTCCGGTTGATCGAGACCAGGATGGGCTGACCGACCGCGCGAAATTCACGGAGCCGGCGGAACGTTTCGCGGTCGTCCTCGGTGGTCTTGTCCTCGCTCCAGCCACCGAAAGCCGGGTCGACGATTGTCTTGTCGGTCACGCCATTCCGGGAGAGGGCCTCGTAGATCTCGTCGACGTCCTCGATGGCACCGGGCCGCTCCAGGTCGGGTGGGCTGGCCATCTTCCCGACGGCCACGTCGTACTCCTCGCAGATGCGGGGCATCTCCGGGTCCGCGAAGCCACAGATGTCGTTGACCATGTCGAACCCGCGGTTCAGGGCCTCCTCGGCGACCTCGTGGTAGCGGGTCTCGATGGAGAACACCGCCTCGCCCGAGACGGACTCGATGGTCTGGACGGCCGTCTCCAGCCGGTCGAGTTCCTGGTCGGCGGAGAGGACATCGAACTTCTTGTTGGCCGACTCCAGGCCGACGTCCACGATCTCGGCTCCCTCGCCGATGAGTTCCTCGTCGACGTAGGCGGCAGCCGCCGCGGGGTCGTCGTACACCGAGGGGTCGTAGGGCGACTCCTTGCTGACGTTGAGTACGCCCATGATCCGCGGGGGGTGGTCATCGCCGATCTGCAGCCCGGCGGCGTCGACAGTTCGCATACCCGAGACTGGGCTGCGAGCGTGTTAAGCCGGTCGGTCTGGGGTATCGAGCGCCCTGTCGGCCGAGCGAGGGCCAGTCCAGACTGGTGCGAGAGCAGGGAGCAGCATAAGTATCTTTTCCCCGTTTTCCACGCCTGCGGGTTGTATTCTCCATTGAAGTGGGTCGGGGCTGAAAGTCAGGATGCAATGTCCCTGAAACGCAAAGCCCTCCCCACAGTCGCGATCGCCGCCCTGCTGGTGCTGGCGGGTTGTGCCGGCTTCGCCGGGCAGCTCAACGACGACCAGCAACAGCAGGTGGCCGACCGGCTCGCAGACAGGTTTGAGGAACTTGACGGCTTCGAAGCAACAGTAACGACAGAAATTGATACCGGTGACCGGTCGATAACGTCGAAATCGGACGTGGCCGTCGACTTCCAGACCGGCGATTACCGCAGTGAGACGCTCGAACCCGAGCAGACCGCCGGCGACGTGACGGTGTACAACGGGTCGGCGATGACTGTCTACGACACAAGCGAGAACACCTATCATACCTTCGACGTCGAGACGAACGGTCCCGCGATGGGAGCGAACCTCAGCGAACAGTTCAACAATCTCACCGAGGAGGCAGACATCGTCTATAACGGCACCGAGCAGGTCAACGGCCAAGAGACCCACAAAGCCACGCTGGTCCCCACTAACGAGTCCGGCGACTTCGTCGGCGCGGTCACCCTGTGGGTCGAGACCGACCGGATGGTTCCCGTGAAAATGGAGATGAGTTTCTCATCGATGAGTAACCTGACGACGACGATCAAGTTCTCGGATGTCGAGTTGAACCCCGAGTTCGAGGCCGGGACGTTCGAGTTCGAGCCGCCGGCTGACGCGACCTACGAGGACAGCGTCGTCGAGACGGATACCCAGGACTACGAGGACCGTGACGAACTCGCGTCGGCGGTCGACCTGGATGTCCCGCCCTCGGAGCTCCCGGACGGATTCACCTTCGAGGACGCGACCGTCTTCGAGGGCGAGGACGGTGAGCCGCGGTCGGTGATGGTCGATTACAGCGACGGCGAGCGCGACATCACGGTCTCGCTCTCGGAGGCCCAGGACAGGATGCAGGTCGAAGTCGATGGCGAAGAGGACGTGACTGTCGACGGTCACGACGCGACCTACCGTCAGGTGAGTGACTCGACCGGGAACGTAGTCTGGTCGTGCAACGGCACCGAGTACATCGTGTTCGGCAATCTCGACAAGTCGACGCTGGTCTCGGCCGCCGACGAAATCGGCTGCTGAGCCAGTTGCGTGGGGGGCCAGGCGACTGGTCAACCAGTTTCCCGCCACACAGTGTTTTCGAGTCCGATTCGCCGCCGGTTCAGACGACTTTTGCCCGCCAGGGGCGTACCGCCGGGTATGGCGAAAGTCTCCATCGGTCTGCGCGGCTGGCGATTCGACGAGGACGTCGTCTTCGACGAGGACGGCACCGTCCGGGACATCGCGGAGATGCCCGAGGACACCCGCAACCGGCTGATACGCCTCTCCGCACTGCTTGGCGAGCCCTGTAGCCTCTGCTGGCTGATTCACGGCGAGGAGCACATCGAGCAGTGTAACATGGGCGACGTGGTCTACGGCGAGGCGCTCGCGGAGGTGTTGCTCTGTTCCGCGCACGAGCCTGACTTCGTCTACTGGTTCCAGGAAGAGGGAGGGTCGGAGTACGCCGGCACTGCCGCCCTCCAGGACGAGTTCTACGAGTGGTTCGCGGATGGGAACCGCGCGCCCGAGTCGTTCGGGTCTATCGACCACGTCGACCAGGCCCCCGACGACCTCCCCGACCCGATGGAGGAGGACAGCCTCGACGAGGTGGCAGCGCAGGCTGCCGAACTCGAGGAGGGCGAACAGGAAGCGCTCGACCTCGACCTCGACGGCCTCGACGTATGAACGGTGACGAACCGGGACGGGAGTCGGAGGTGGCGGTCACGGGTGGAGATGAGCAGACGGACCTCTCGGTCGCGGTCGTCGACGCCGAGACGCCCGGAAACATCGGCACCATCGCCAGAGCGATGAAGAACTTCGGAATCTCGGACCTGTATCTCGTCGACCCACCCGAGTTGGACCCCGACGGCGAGGCCTACGGGTTCGCCGGCGCCGCTCGCGAGGACGTCCTCCCCGGCGCCCGCGAGGTCACCTTCGACGGGCTCGTCGAGCAGTTCCACACCGTCGGCTTCACCGCCGTCACGAACGAGAACGCGAGCAACCACGTCCGCTACCCGTTCTCGACGCCCGCCGAACTTGCAGAGGACCTGCGTGGCGTCGACGCGGCGACCTGCCTGGTCTTTGGCCGCGAGCGGGTCGGGCTGACAAACGACGAACTCGCCAGACTCGACCAGGTGGCTGCGATCCCGGCAAGCGCCGACTACCCGGTGCTCAACCTCGGCCAGGCTGCGACGGTCGCCCTCTACGAACTCCGGGAACTGACTCTCGGGGAGACCCAGCTCCCCGAGCGGACCGACCGCGCCGAGGAACGGGAAATCGAGGGGGTGCACGACCAGTTCGCCGACTTCTTGAAGGCAGTCGGGCACCCCGAAGAAAAACGGCCAAAGGCCGGCCGGCTGTGGCGGCGCCTGCTGGGACGCGCGCACCCGACCGGGCGGGAGGTCCGGACACTCCGGGGGCTGTTGCGGAAGGCGAGCCAGCGGCTTCGTGAGGAGTGACACCGCACGCAGTCGCTCAACTGATAGTGATTGTTGGACCGATTGACCGGCGACTGCCCGCATCGGGGTCGGCAAGCGCCGGGAAAAGAACACAGTAATCACGATGAGCCTTCTCGTCGTGCGGTTGTGGCGCCGAAGTTCGGGTGAGGTGCTCCAACCAGCCGTTAGCCACCGGCGGGAGGTGGTCCGGAAGACAGCTCACAGTTAGCGACAACCACAGAGCGAACTGGACAGTACCGGTATCTACGGCATCGGGTGGGACGTGAGAAGGTTTTTATTTTTGCTGACGAACATCACACCATGTCTTCTGAGACTGCTGAAAAGTTCAGGCAGGAGCTGGAGGAGGTTTTCAGTGGTGCGGACTACCCGGTCGACGGTCCAATGGAGTTAGTGCCAGCCCTGCCGGACGGCCCGAGCACGACGTTCGAGGCGGACGACGTGACGGTGGAGGTTATGGACCTCGGGATGGAGTATGCCGACTATCAGGATTACCCCTACGAAACGGCTGCTGACCTGATCGACGACCTCATGACCGGATTTCATGAAGAAGGACTGTTCGAGTGAGAAGTAGAAGTCACAGACGGTTGTAATGAAACGGATAGTTATAATTCGTCTAGCAATATGTGACTGTCAGCACGAAATAGAGAGTTTTGGCAATCGGCTTGCCAGCGAGTTCGGCCGTGGCGAGAGTGAGTGGACGCTGGTGTACTTCGGTGTCGGAGTTGGCGGCGTCCCGAAGAGAACTACCGGTCTGCTGGACTGTCGCCCGGGAGTATTCGGTCCCGGCATCGTGTGACTCACGGACCTCAACGTGACAGTCGAGCCCGACGAGGTCCTGGTGACTAGCGGGTGCGTCTCCTCGTAGAACAGCCTCGGTCTGCCCGATCCGCGCCCGGTGTTCAGCACGGCTGCTGGAACCGACCACTGGGTGAGAATTTCGACAGGGGCAACGACCTGTACTCCCATCATGTACTGAGCAGGACCGTCGTGGGGCCGAACGATTAAGCGGACCGGGCGGGAACGCAGGGGTATGGGAGATGCTCACATCGCGACCGTCGGAACCTCACCGGTCGGCCGGACCGACCTGCCCGGGCGGGACCTGTTCTCCGCGGCGCTGGCCGAGGCCTTCGAGGGATTGCCCGACCCCGCAGACGTCGTCGATGCCGTCTACGTCGGCGCACAGTCCGAGCGTTACGAGAACCAGATCATGCAGGGAACGCTACTCGCGGAGTGGGCCGGGCTGAACAACTGCCCGGCCGAGCGCGTGGAGGCCTGCGCCGCTGCGGGCGCGCTCGCGCTGAAAAACGCCGTCCGGGACGTCCGCGCGGGCGTCCACGACGCGGTGCTGGCCTGCGGGGTCGAGAAGATGACCGCCGGCGGGACCGAGGGTGCCACCAACGCCCTGGCGGCGGCATTTGAGCGCGCGCTCGAACAGCGCTCGGGGATCACGGCCCCCAGCCAATACGCCTTGCTGGCCCGCCGCTACCTCCACGAGACCGACGCCACCGAGGCGGACCTGGCGCGGATCGCGGTCAAGAACCACCGTAACGCCGCCGCCAACCCGCGGGCGATGTTCGACCACGAGGTCGACGTCGAGACGG
>CAZOWU010000109.1:0-7290 GCA_964583735.1 uncultured Halobacteriales archaeon
GTCCTCGGCGCGGCGCTGGCTGGCCGCCAGGTCCTCGCGGGTCGCACCGACGACCAGCGGCACGACTGCACCGCCCAGCGTCGTGATCCCCAGGCCGGCGGCGTAGAGGACGATCACCGGGGGGTTCCCGGTCTGGATGTTCCAGTCGGCCGGAAAGACGAGAATGAACCTGATACGGTCGTGCGTACGCAATTTCAGCAGTCTCGGGGAGAATCGACGTTTCGGACCACGGAACCCGTCTTCTGCTTCGTGGGTTTGCAAAGAATTACGCACGACCGTATGACGACCGCGAGAGAGCAGACCGGTTGACCGGGGTAGGCCGCGTAGTTGGCCCACGACTGCAGTGGCAGTCGAATGGCCAGTCCAGGGACCAGCTCTCGTCTGCTCGCGGGACGCCCGCTCGGGTGCGGAGTCACGGAACGACCGGTGCCAGGGGAGTCATACTGCCGGCTGTACGTCTACGAAGAATCACGCCATCCCCGGGTGGCAAGTATCTTCACGAAGTTACAGCCGGCAGTATCAGTCGCCCGCTCCGGCGGCGGGCGTCTCACCGGGCGTGCCGCCGGTTGGCAGGCGGCCCCGGGCGTAGAGAAGGGACAGGCCGAGGACGAGAACGCCGACGCCGACAGCGAGCCCGCGGAAGACGGCGGTGTAACCTACCCCCCGAGCGACGGCCATCCCGACCGCCCCCGAGCCAAGCGCCTGGACGACCATCATCGTCGCGGAGTAGAGGGCGTAGGCGCTCCCGCGGTGACGGTCCGGCAGCGCGCTGAGCATGTAGGTGTCCATCGCCGGAAAGAGCGCGTGGACGGCGAAGCCGAGGGCGAGGCTGACGGCGGCGACGGCGACGATGCCACTCGCGGCGGTGAGCGCGAGCGTGCAGACGACGAAGCTGGCGATGATCCCGAGAATGAGCGGGACGTTGGGCACCCGGTCGGCCAGCCGGCCGGTGAGAAAGAAGGCGGGGACTCCGGCGGCGAACATCCCCGAGAGCAGCAGCCGGCCGGTCGCGGGGTCGATCCCCTTCGTGACAGTGAGATAGTCACCGTAGAGATTGAACAGCCCGTTCCAGAGGAAGCCGGCGGCGCCGATGAAGACGACGCCGGTGAGCACCAGCTTCCACTGCGCGCAGGCGGCCGCCCGGAGGCTGCGGTCCTCGACGCCGACCGTCGGGAGCGTCGTCCGGCGCGCCGTCAGGACCAGCACGGCCGTCGCGAGAACCGCACAGCCAGAGATGACGAAAAACGCCGTCTCCCACCGGCCGACCACCAGCAGTCCGCTCAGGAAGACCGGGGCGGCGACCGCCGCTAGCTGGCTGGCTGCGCCGTGGACCCCGATCGCACTGCCGACTCGCTCGCGGAACAGCTCGCTGACCAGCGGATTGGCCGCGATGAAGTAGACGCCACTCGACAGCCCCATCGCGAACGCGCCGGTCGCGAGCAGCGGGATGGAGTCGGCCAGGGCGGTTCCGGCGGCCGCGATTGCCAGCAGCGTCCCCGCGGCCGCAACAACGTGGTGACGGGGAAACCGCGTCAGGAGATAGCCGGTCGGCAGGCGGGGAGCCGCGCTCCCGAGCCAGGCGGCGCTGGTCACCACGCCCAGCGAGGCCGCGGGGACGCCGAACTCCGCGGCGACCGGCTGGACCAGCGGGGCGAAGACCACGCGTGCGAGGTTTACGAGGAAGACCATCGCACAGAGCGAGCCAAAGAGGCTGCGCCGGGACACTGTTCGGCCGTTGTCGCCGGGTGTCTTGAATCGCCCGAACTCCGCGTCCCCGGCGAAGGGGGTGCTGGACGGTACCCTGGGGGCGCCGGTGTCCGAGCAAACCCTACATAGGGGCCCCTCCTACCGGGTGGTATGCCAGCAACAGCGGGCAGCCACTACGTGCCGGCCATCACGAGGAACCCGGGGCGAACCGCCGGCGAGGACATCGAGGAACTCGGCTCGCGGCCGACCTGCCCCGGGTGGCCCGAGGACGAGCGCGAAGACACCGAGGCCGCCCTGCCGGCTGTCGGGGCGGAGGTGGCGAGATGACGGCGTACCGCTTTGCCTACGAGCCCGGCGCGGTCCGCTACGGGGCGGGCGCGGCGGGCGACCTCGGCGACGAACTGGCGGCGCTTGGCGCCGAGCGGGCGCTGGTTGTCAGCGGCCGGACGGTGGGCACGACACCCGACGTTATCGACCCCGTCCGCGAGGGACTGGGCGACCGGCTCGCGGGCGTCCTCGCCGAGACCACGCCCGACAAGCTGGTCAGCACCGCGCTGGATGTCGTCGAAGCCATGGAGGCCGAGGGCGCGGACGCGCTGGTCGGGCTGGGCGGGGGCAGCAGCATCGACGTGGCCAAAGCCGCGGCAGCCATCGCCAGCAAGGACGGCGCCGACCGGACGGCGGTCGGCGCGGAACTCGGGGAGACCGGCACCATCGCCGTCGAGGGCGAGGCGCCGCCGGTCGTGGCGGTGCCCACGACACTCGCGGGTGCGGACCTCTCACAGGTCGCGGGGATCAACGCCGACCCGGCGACCTGTCCGGTGGAGACGCGCGTCGACGGCGGGCTCTCCGACGCCGCGTTGATGTCTGCAGCCGTCGTCGGCGACCCGGAACTGGTCGCCACCACCCCGGAGTCGGTTCTCACGGCGTCGGCGATGAACGGCTTCGACAAGGGGGTCGAGACGCTGTACACGAGCGCCGCCACCCCATTCACCGACGCGACGGCGGTCCGCGGGCTGAACGTGCTGACCGACGCGCTGCCGGAGCTGGGCGAGCGAGTCACCGTCGAGACCGCCGCACCGTCGCTGGAGGGGCTGCTCCTGGTCCAGTACGGCATCTCCCGACCCGATGGCGGCACCCTGGGGCTGATCCACGCCTTCGGTCACGGGCTGACTGCCTATTCGGATATCCAGCAGGGCGCGGCCCACGCCGTTATCGCGCCCCACGCGCTGCGGCACCTCTTCAACGAGATTGACGGCCGCCGGGAGCTGCTGGCGGAGGCGCTGGATGTCGACGGCGCGGACGACCCCGCCGAGGCCGTCGTGCAGGCGGTCGCCGACGTGCGCGACGGACTGGGGCTGCCCGCACGGCTGCGGGACACCGCCGGGCCCGAACCCGACCAGTTCACCGACGTCGCGCGCGCAGTCGTCAACGACCGGCTGATCGTGAACTTGCCGGAGGGGCTGGAGCTGACCGTCGAGAACATGGAACGGGTCCTCGAGGCGGCGCATTGAACCGTCCGCGACACGGGGGATCGCCGCAGGTGGAGCGGCGCTACAGGCGGAACACCGCCGCAGGTGGAGCGGCGCTACAGGCGGAACACCGCCGCAGGCCGAGTGTAACCCGATGGAACTGTCGGGTCGGGCGGAATCGGGCCAGTAGATGCTGATTCTGGCAGCCAACGGCTCCCTTCTACCGGTTTCTGGCACCTGTCGACCGCGACGGCAACTACCGGCACGACAGACGGTCTCCGCCATCGTTTTACTGTTGCACTCGTGGGAATAGGTATGGAGTATCACGACTCCGAGAAAGCAAAAGAGGTCGCGACGAGGGTTGAGGCGTTCATGGAAGAGGAGGTCCTCCCCCGCGAGCGGGAGGCGCTTCGCACTCGCGACCTGGTTTCCGAGGCGGAGATCCACGACTTCTGGGAGCAGGCCAGGGAGCGAGACCTGTTCGCACCCCAGGTCCCCGAGGAGTACGGCGGGCAGGGGCTGGGCTTTCGCGACATGTTGCCCTCGTTCGAGCAGGTCGGCCGGTCGCTGATGGGCGCGCTGTCGATCCGCGCGAACGCGCCCCAGGAGGGGAACATGCACACCATAGACATCGCGGGCACAGAAGAGCAAAAGGAGGAGTACCTGCGACCGCTCGTGCAGGGTGACATCCGGACGGCGTTCTCGATGACCGAGCCCAGCCAGGGCGCGGGCTCGGACCCGAAGATGCTCCGGACCACCGCCGAGAAGGACGGCGACGAGTACGTCCTCAACGGCCACAAGTGGTGGACCTCCGACGGGTACAACGCCGACGTGTTGCTGGTGATGGCCCGGACGGACATGGACGCCCACCCCTACGAGGGAACCTCGCTGTTCCTGGTGCCGACTGACCTGGACGGTGTGGAGATCGTCCGCAACATCCCGCATCTCGGCGGGCACGGCATCGTCGACATTGAGCGCGGCCACGCCGAGGTCAAGTACCACAACGTCCGCGTCCCCGAGGACATGCTGCTCGGCGAGGAGGGCGGGGGCTTCCGGCTGGCCCAGCTCCGGCTCGGCGGCGGCCGGCTGACCCACTGCATGCGCTACTCGGGGATGGCCGAGCGCGCCCTCGAAATCTCGAAATCGTACCTCCAGGAGCGGGAGGCCTTCGGCGAGTCGCTGTCGGACAAGCAGGCGCTGCGCCACCGGATCGCCGACGCCGAGACGGACCTGCACGCCGCCCGGTCGATGGTCCGCCACGCCGCCCGCGAACTCGACAACAGTGACGCCCGCATCGAGGTCGCGATGTCCAAGACCTTCACCGCGAACGTCACGAACGAGATCATGGACCTCGCGGTCCAGTGTCTCGGCGGTCACGGCATCAGCAAGGACCTGCCCGTCGCACACTTCTACGAAAGCGTCCGGCCGTTCCGGATCGTCGACGGCGCCGACGAGGTCCACCGCCGCACCATCGCCCGCAACGCCTTCGAGGACGTCTACGACGAGGACCTGGAGAACGTCGTCCGGTTCGACGACGAACTCGACAAGACCGAGTGAGGGCTGCGGCCCTCGACCCCCGCCCCCGGTTCCCGGAGGCGGCTCGCGGCTCGACTTCGACGTTTTCGGGGCGACGACCAGGTAGCTTCAAGTCCCTGCCGCGACCGCTCGGGATATGGAGACCGGTACGGTACTCCCGACGCTCGAACTCGGCCCGGACCCCGGACCCCTCCGCGAGTACGCGCAGGCCGTCGAGGCGGCCGGCTACGGCCACATCCTGGCTGCCGACCACGTACTCGGTGTCGACCCCGAACGCGACTGGGACGGCCCCTACGACAACGACGACCTGTTCCACGAGCCGCTGACCACCCTCTCGCATCTCGCGGCAGTCACCGACGGTCTGGGCTTCGGGACGGCGATCCTCATCCTCCCGCAACGCCAGACCGCACTGGTCGCAAAGCAGGCCGCGCAGGTCGACCGCTTCTGTGGGGGGCGGTTCCGGCTGGGCGTGGCGGTCGGCTGGAACCCCCTGGAGTACGTCGCCCTGGGCGAGGAGTTCGACGACCGGGGGCCACGGATGACCGAGCAACTGGACGTACTAAAGCGGCTCTGGACCGAGGACGTCGTCGAGTTCGAGGGCCGCTTTCACGACCTGCCGGGCGTGGGGATCAACCCCCGGCCCGAAGAATCGATCCCGCTGTGGCTCGGGGGGACGGCCGACCCCGTCAAGCGGCGGATCGCCGAGAAGGGTGACGGCTGGATCCCCCAGTTCGACCCCGCCGGGGACCCGGACGAGGCCGAGGCCGAACTCGCCGACCTCTACGCGTACGTCGAGGAGGCGGGCCGCGACCCCGAGGAAGTCGGCCTCCAAGGCCGGATGAGCGTCGCGCCCGGCGAGCCCGACGAGTGGGTCCGGCGGGCCGAAGCCTGGCAGGAAGTCGGCGCGGACTACCTGGGAATCAGCACCCAGGGGCACGGGCTGGATGGTGTCGGCGAGCACGTCGCGCTCCTCGAAGAGGTCTCCGGGACGCTGGCCGACGTGGGCTTGCTGGAGTCGTCGCGGGACTGATTGCCAGGTACCGGACGGCCGGTCCCGGCGGATAGGTATCTTTTACTGGCGCCTGCTCGCCCGTCCCGACGTGGACGCCAACGACCGGACACTGACCGCCTTCACGATGCTCGGCCACGCCACCTTCCACACCTACGAGCTGGTGATCCCGGTCTTCGTCGCCATCTGGATCGACGTCTTCACCGCATCGCCGGCACTGCTGGGGTTGGTCGCCGGCGCCAGCTACGCGCTGGTCGGAGTCGGCGCGCTGCCCAGCGGCGTGCTCGCCGACCGGCTGGGGTCGAAGCGGCTGGTGCTCGTCTGCCTGGTCGGGATGGGTGCGGCCTTCGGGCTGGTGAGCGTCGCGCCCACGCTGTCAGTCCTGGCGGTTGCCCTGCTCCTGTGGGGGGCGGCAGCGAGCATCTACCACCCCGCCGGGCTGGCGCTGCTCAGCCGCGGGGCCAAGGCCCGCGGGACCGCCTTCGCCTACCACGGCGCGGCCGGCAACGTCGGTGTGGCGGTGGGGCCGTTGCTCGCGGCAGTACTGCTGGTCTTTGTCGACTGGCGGGCGGTCGCCGCCGTCCTGGTGGTCCCAGCACTCGTGGCGGCACTCGCCGGCTGGCGCCTGGAGTTCGACGAGACCGCGGGCAGCGCCGCCCGGGAGGCCGCCATCGACTCCGGCACGCCCGACAGCCTCCGGGGATTCCTGACCGACTCACGGCTCCTGTTCACCGGCGGGTTCGTCCTCGTGCTGGTGGTGGGCGTCCTCTACGGGCTCTACTACCGCGGGGCGGTCACCTTTCTGCCGGAGGTACTGGCTGGCCTCCCACTGTTCGAGCCCGTCGAGGTGTCCGGCCGGACAGTCGAGCCCAGCCAGTACGTCTACTCCGGGCTGCTCCTGCTGGGCGGCGTTGGACAGTACGCCGGCGGGTGGCTCGTCGACCGGCTACCCATCGAGCGGGTGCTGGTCGGGAGCTACGCGGCGCTCGCCGCCATCGCCGTCGTCTTCATCCCCGCCGCCGACGCCGGGCTGTGGCCGCTTTTGACCGTCGCTGCTGCCTTCGGGTTCTGTGCCTTCCTGGTCGCGCCCGTCAATCAGGAGGCCATCTCGGCGTACTCGGGGGCCGACGTGCGCGGGCTCTCGTTTGGCTACAGCTACACCGCCATCTTCGGCGTCGGGGCACTGGGCTCTTCGCTTGCGGGCCTCGTGCTCACACAGTCGACGCCAGCGGTGCTGTTCCTGTTGCTGTCAGGGCTTGCCGGCTGTGCGATGCTGTTGGGCATCGTCCTCCTGACGCGGTCCTGACTGGGCCGGCCTACGGGACGGCCAGTCGCTGCTCGGGCCGGCAGACTCAGAACCGGTCGCGGATATCCGCCACGGAGTCCTCGGGCACGGTATCGACCACACTCTCGTCGTGGAGTCCCGTAACACCCTGGTAGCCCAGGACGCTTTCCTCGGGACCAACACCCACATCGACGACGACCTCGCGCTGACGGGGAGAACTGGCCGGAGTCATAGTGATTACTGCCAATAGTTTCATCGACGGTGTCGAAAGACCCCGTCTC
>CAZOWU010000110.1:0-7285 GCA_964583735.1 uncultured Halobacteriales archaeon
GTGACCGGGCCGATGGTCGTCACGCAGTGGATCAACACCCAATATTACTTCGCGACGGTCGACAACGCCGTCTACGGGAGCGGCTCGAAGGTGACCCACAACCCCGTCGGGAACGTGGGTGTCTACCAGGGCAACGGCGGCGACCTGATGACCGGGCTCCCGCTGCAATCCCTGATGAGCGCCGACGACGACCCGTACCACCAGCCGCTCCGTCTCTCGACGGTGATTCACGCGCCCGTCGAGCGCGTGACCGAAATTCTCTCCGAGCACGATGACGTGACCGCCCTGCTGGACAACGGCTGGCTCTCGCTGACCGTCGTCGACCCACGGCAGGACCACCGGGCGCTTCACTACGCTGGCGACCTGCATTGGACACCGCACGAGCGGTCGGTCACGACGCCGGACCCCGCGTCGAACCCGCCCGTCGCTGGCGACTAGCGCAGGGCCCACTCAGACACTCGGATTCGCTGGAATATCGTCACCTGTCATTTCGCGCGCGACTCCTCGTCGTCTGAGTCCTCATCATCGAATTCGAGTTCGCTCGCTGCCTCTACCTCGTAGGCTGCGTCGTCTTCATCAACAAGCCCGAGGCGGAGTTCGACGCCGTGCTCACGGAGGATATCACGCATCGTCCAGCGGTCGACATCGGCGAGTCTCGCAGCATCCCCGAGTGTGATCCGTTCGCGTTCGTAGAGGGCGACCGCAGCTGCAATACGTTCGTTTTCGTGGTCTTCGAAGTACTCGCGCACGAACTCGCGCAACGCATCGCTCTTGCCACCAAAGACACCAGCCTCAACGGCGCCCTCAATCAGAAGGTCGAGGTCGTCTGGATATGACCCGGTGATGCGTGCCATCGTTCTATCCTGGACTACGTCTTCATACTATTTATGAACTACGCCAGATGCGCATATGCATTGGGACGACCAGTCTCAACTTTTGTGCAGCCCAGTTTGGTATCGTCGAATAAAGTTTACCACGACTCCACCGCCACGGTTGAGGGAGGAAATAATCCAGGGACGGCACCCTGACTGTGGGACAGAGGCGGTGACTGTACCCGTCGGCACCCGCCGGGCGAGGGGCACCGCCGCGACAGGGTGGCGGGCACCGTCACGGCGGTCCAACCGAGCGTGCTAGACGGTACCACGCTCGTTGCGACTGGTGGGACAGCGGCGGGAGCGCGTCTGGATTGCCGCCAACCCGCCGGTGTCAGGGATGCGGGTCGACAGAGGGTGCCGGTTCCGGCCCAAGGCGGGCCATCCCCGTGCGGGGCAAACCGGCCGTGGACGCCGTCAAGTTGTTCTGCCGGCGGAACGCGGGGGGGCTGCGGTCATGTGTTCGGGGCGGAATAAACCTTATTTCGCGATATCAAACCGGCTCTATCCGGATTCGCACGTTTTCGAAAACCATGGGGTTTAGACGTGTAGGGAGCAAACGAGTCACTATGGGCTTTGGTAGCTACGACGAATCCGAGCAAGAGAACCAGGAACTCTCGACAGGTGACGAGGAGGGACTCACCGTCGAGGAGAACGCCCACAGCGGGGACGTCGCCTTCGAGTCCGACGCCTCGACGGACGAACTCGTCGACCGGCTCCAGGACATGAAAGACGAGGACGAAGACGAGGAGTGAGAACGAGCGGGCAGCGGGCCCGCGAGTGCCGGCACCTGCGGTGCCCACCTGTGGCGTCTAGCCTCCTGACCAAAGGGGCTTGTATCCAGCCGCGTAACGCCCGTCAATGACCGAGTTCGACCCGGAAAAGTTCGAGGACAAGTACGAACACTACTTTCCACAGCTCCAGCAGGCCTACCGGCAGGCCTTCGAGCGGATGAACGACGCCTACGACTCGGAACTGGTCCACGCCATCGACCAGCAGTTGCTCGCCGAGAGCGAGCCTTTCTACGAGGGCGACGGCCAGTTTCGGGTCGAAGTCCCCGGTGACCCGGCCGACCGGCTGACAGCCGTGCTCGTGGACGAGGAGAAGCTGACCGCTGTTCTCGACCGGTACGTCGAGGAGATCGAGACCGAACTCCGGCGCGTGTTCGGCTTCGAGGACAGCTGAACTCGCCCCCCGAGACCCTGCGGTCGCCGGCACGGGGTCCGGCTCTGCACTCGACGGTCGCCACGGCCGGGGCTTGCGACCCCCGCCAGCGGCCGTGTGAGTCCAAAGGTCTATGACTGCCGACACACTACCGTAGAATACGATGAGCACGGACACCCAGTCGGAGGACGACCTGCGCGAGCAGATCACCAACTTCCTCCGGCGGAACTTCCCGCAGATCCAGATGCACGGCGGCAGCGCGGCCATCCAAGAGATCGACCGCGAGACGGGCAGCGTCTCCATCCAGCTCGGCGGCGCCTGCTCGGGCTGTGGCATCTCCCCGATGACCATCCAGGCCATCAAGACACGCATGGCAAAGGAAATCCCCGAGGTCGAGAAAGTCCACGCTTCGACCGGCATGGGCGGCTCCGAAGGGATGGCCGGCGGTGCAGACGACGGCATGAACCCCTCCTTCCCCGGCGAGACCCGCGGTGGCGACGTCGAGGACGACGAGGGTCCCGAAGCGCCGTTCTGAGCCGGAACGTCACTCGCGGTGCGGTCCTGCGTTCCTCACCTCCCAGCCACCCACCAGCGCTGCAAGCGTCCGGTTGACCGGGACTGGTTTCGCCGCCTGCTCGACCACGTACCCGCTTATTGCGTCGACCTCCGTCCGGCGCCCCGCCCGGACGTCCTGGCGCATCGAGGAGACGTTGTCCGCGGTCTCGCGGGCAACGGTCTCCATCGCCGCGACCGCTTCCCCGGGGTCGAGGGCGATGCCTGCGGCGGTGGCGGCCACGGCGGTCTCCCGGGCAGCCGCCCGGGCCGTCCCGGCGAGTGGGTCCTCCAGTACGGCTCCGTTGTCGACCCGGGCCAGCGCCGTGACGGGGTTGATTCCCGCGTTGACGGCCAGTTTGGCCCAGAGCCGGCGGGGCATGTCGGCGGTGACGGTCGTCTCGATAGCCGCGTCGCGGAACGCGTCGCCAACCCGGCTGGCCGCGGGCGATTCACCGCCCCCGGGAGCTCCGAGGACGACCTCACCCACTCCGTTGCACCTGACGACGCCCGGTCCCGTCCGCTCTGCGCCGAAATCGGTGGTGCCGGCGAGCACCGGCCAGGGAAGCGCGGCCGCCAGCGTCTCCTCGTTGCCCATTCCGTTCTGCAGCGAGAGGACCGCGCCGGCGTCGTCCAGCTCCACGAGCGCCGCGGCGGCGTCGGCGGTGTCGAAGGCCTTGACAGTTACCAGAACGAGGTCCGCACTCGCAGGCGGGTCGGTACGCGCGTCCGGGCGAACCGTCAGGTCGACAGCACCCGTCAGCCGGAGCCCGTCGTCCCGGACCGCCCGGACGTGCTCGCCCCGGCCCACGAGCGTGACCTCGTGTGCGCGCGCGAGCAGCCCACCCACGAGACTCCCGAGGCTTCCCGCGCCGAAGACGACGACGTGCACGCCTGCAGGTCAGTCCTCCTGCCAGTAATATCTCCTCCTTGGGTGCGCTGGGCAGTCGACAACACGGCCTGCTATTCCGTGTCGGGACTGCGGGCTGGAACGGGGGCGCCTTCCGCCGTGGCCGCGCCGTCGGCGTCCGTGACCGAGCTGCCGGCGACGCCCTCCGCGAGAAAGTCCGCCAGCGGCGGGCCGACGTTCCCGGGCTCGACGAGGAAGGCGTCGTGGCCGTGGTCGGAGTCGACGACGTGGTGGGCGACATCGGCGCCGGCCTCCCGGGCCGCGTCAGCCAGGGCCACAGCCTGTTCGACAGTGAAGTGCCAGTCGGCGGTGAAGGACATCGCGAGCAGTTCGCCGTCGAAGGCCGCGAGCGCGTCCGCATCGGAGTCAAAGCCCTGACCGAGGTCGTAGTTGTCCATCGCCCGCGTCAGGTAGAGGTAGCTGTTGGCGTCGAACCGGTCGGCAAAGCGCTCGGCGTTGTAGTCGAGGTAGGATTCGACGTCGCGGTACGGAAAGAACCCCCCGGCAGGGTCGGTCGGGAACGAGCGGACGGCGTCCCGGCCGGCGGCACGGCGGCCGAACTTCCGCTCCATGGAGTCCTTCGAGAGGTACATGACGTGGCCGACCTGGCGGGCCAGCGCCAGCCCGTCGTGGGGTGGTTCCTCGCCGCGGGAGGAGTCCGACGAGCCGCCGCTCGCGTCGTTCGCGGAGACGTCGTAGTAGTCCCCGCCCCGCCAGTCCGGGTCGGTGGTGATGGCGCGGCGGGCGATGGCGTCGAGCGCGAGACACTGCGGGTCCAGGCGGGCGGCGGTCGCGATGGGGGCGAGTTTCTCGACGTGGTCGGGGTGCTGTTTGCCCCACTCGAGGACGTTCATCCCGCCGACGCTGCCCCCGGTGACGGCGTGGAGGTGTGGAACGCCAAGCTCGTCGAGCAGGAGGCGCTGGGCCTTTGTCCAGTCGGCAACAGTCACCGGCGGGAACTCCGTCCCGTACGGCTCGCCGGTCTCGGGGTTCTCGGCGGGCGGGCCGGTCGTGCCGTAACAGGAGCCGGGGACGTTCGCACAGACCACGTAGTACTCGGTGGTGTCGACCGCCTTGCCGGGACCCACGATGTCGTCCCACCAGGCGCGGGCCTGGCCGGCGGTGTCGGTCTCGCGGTCGTGGCCCGCGACGTGCTGGCTACCGGTCAGGGCGTGACAGACCAGTACGGCGTTTTCCCCCGTAAACTCGCCGTAGGCCTCGTAAGCCACCTCCAGGTCGGGTACCGAGCGGCCACACTCGAACTCGACGGTCCCCAGCGAGACGGCGTCGCGTTCGACGTTCATTGCTGGTTCGCCACCTCGATGGCCCGGTCGAGGTCGGCGACGATGTCGGTGGCGTCCTCGATGCCGACGGAGAGGCGCACCAGGTCGGGCGTCACCCCCGAGGCCCGCTGGTCCGCCTCCGAGAGCTGTGCGTGGGTAGTCGAGGCGGGGTGGATCACGAGCGTCTTCGCGTCCCCGACGTTCGCGAGGAACTGCGCGAGGGCGGTCTCCTCACAGAGGGTCTTGCCGGCCTCGTAGCCCCCTTCGAGGCCGAAGGTGACGACCCCCCCGTACCCGCCCTCCAGGTAGTCGCTCGCGAGGTCGTGGGTCTCGTGGTCCGCCAGCCCGGGGTAAGTGACCCACGCCACCCCGGGGTGGTCACGGAGGTGTTCGGCGACGACAATTGCGTTCTCGCAGTGCCGTTCCATCCGCAAAGAGAGGGTCTCGACCCCCTGCAGGGTCTGCCAGGCGTCGAAGGGTTTCTGGCCATCGCCGAGGCTCCGTACGGCACGCTGGCGGGCCGCAACAGCGAATGCACGGTCACCGAAGCGGTCGGCAAAGCTCACGCCGAATGCGGGATTCTCGCCGCCGACCTCGGGGAACCGCTCCGGATGGTCCCCCCAGGGGAACGAGCCACCGTCGACGAGCGCGCCGCCGACGGTCGTCCCCGAGCCGTGGAGCCACTTCGTCGTCGACTCCCAGACGATGTCCGCCCCACGCTCCAGGGGCCGACAGAGCGCGGGCGTGGCGAAGGTGTTGTCGACGAACAGCGGGACGCCGTGGTCGTGAGCCGCCGTGGCGACCGCCTCAAGGTCCGGGGTCACGAGCGAGGGGTTGGCCAGCGTCTCGCAGTGGACGTAGGCGGTGTCGGCGTCGATGGCGTCGGCGTAGGCGTCGGGGTCGAGCGTGTCGACAAAGCGGGTCTCGACCCCCCGGCGACTCGCCATGTTGGTGAAGTAGGAGTGGGTGCCGCCGTACAGCGAGGCCGCCGAGACGACGTTGTCGCCGCTGGCGGCGAGAATCGAGGTAGCGGCGTCCAGCGCGGCCATCCCCGAACCCGTGGCGACGGCGGCCGTTCCACCCTCGAGGTCGGCCAGCCGGCGTTCGAGCGTCGCCACGGTCGGGTTGTCAAACCGGGAGTAGACGTCGCCCTCCGCCTCCAGCGCGTACAGGTCGGCCGCGTGGTCGGCGTCCTCGAAGACGTAGGACGTTGTCTGGTGGATCGGCGGGGCCCGCGCCCCACTGGCCGGGTCCGGCGCCGCGCCCGCGTGGACACACCGGGTTCCGAACCCGCGTGGGCCCTCTCCCTGTCCGTTGGTCATGTCTTACACTCATATATCTCCAAACTCTTATAACTGAGAGTTACGGCAAGATTCTCAGCGGGTGTGAGTGACAGGCATGCACCGGCAGCGACGGCACCACGGTGCACACACCTCCCACGGCGGAGTGTATCCACCGCCGGAGCTCGTGACCGTCACACGTACTCTTATGTCGACCGGCTCGCACGTCTCCGTGGTGTGTGGGGACACCCCACACGTCAGGACCACAATGAGCCACGACACCGACAATACGGAGACCGGCGATTCAGACTGTGGAAGAGTGCACCGACGAGGGTTCCTGCAGGGGACCTGCACGGCAGCGGCGCTGGCGGCAGCGGCGGGGATGGGGGTTGGAACGGCCGCCGCACAGTCCGAGGGCGAGCTCTCACCGGCCGGCCAGTTGCTCGCGGACACACCCGACAACTGGGGCCGGTGGGGCGAGGACGACGAACTCGGGATGCTCAACGAACTGGGTAGCGAGGAGATGTTCCGGGGGATGCAGGCGGTGGTGCGGGGCGGCCCGGAGAACATCGAGCGGTTCACGCTCCAGACACCCATGACGGGCGAGGCCGTCGACGCCCTGGTCGACCCCGAGGTCGACTTCCCGACGACGGACACCGGCGACCCGGCGTTTCCCGGCCGGCCCCCGGCCCGGCGGAACAACACCGCCGACTGGCGCGACGCCGAGCCCTTCGGTGGGCTGCGCTTCGCGGACGACCGCTTCGACAGCCCGCTGTACCTCCAGGGTACCTCCCACGTCGACGCGCTGGGCCACGGCTGGTTCGCCGATCAGGACACCAACGGCGACGGAACCGTCGACGAGGCCGACGAGCAGCTCTACAACGGCTTCTCCGCGGAGACGACGGCCACCGCACGCAGCTACGACATCCCCGTTCCCGGGCTCGTCGACCCCGACGACGACGGCACCGACGAGGTCGGGGAGGTCGCCGAGACCTACGGGCTCGCACGCGCCGACATCACCAACGCCGCGAACGCCGGGATCCAGGGTCGGGCCGTGTTGCTCGACGTCGGTCGCCACCTGGGCGACGAGGAGAACGGCTGGCTCCCGCTGAACGAGTCGATCACGCTTCAGGACCTGCAGGACACCGCCGAGGCCCAGGGCGTCGAGGTCCGGGAGCGGGACATCCTGCTGGTCCGGACCGGCGGCATCGAGCGCGTCCGGGA
>CAZOWU010000111.1:0-7281 GCA_964583735.1 uncultured Halobacteriales archaeon
CAGCAATCACTATGAACGCCTGCCAGCAGTTTCTGTCCGGATCTCCTACAGAGCCCTTCCGTTGGCTCTCGCGAGGTGGCTCGGGGTACGCGACACGCCACGAGTGACGACAGGGGGAACAAGTCAGTGGTGGTGTCCTCCGACCGTCGGTAGCCGCAACTACGCGGGGTCCGGTGGAGTCCACCGCTGCTCCAGACGCTGTGGAAAGTCCCCACGTGCCGCTCCGTTCGGCGAGTTCGCCGGGCCAGACCATGTCGTCCGCTGCGGGCGGCGCTCACGCCGGAAGGTGCCAGGCTCGTTTGAACGACGGGCCAGCGGTGACATATATAAGAAGGCAGGTAGCTATTATATAAATTTCTTGTATTTTGAGCTCGTGAGTTACGCCACAAACTAATTATGACGAGAGCCGAATGAAGCTGTCGTCGCAAAACACCGTACTGAGGCGCCAGAAATTGAGACCAAGAGCCTGGGACTCGGGTGCAGAAGACAATCAGAAATATA
The DNA here is from genome assembly GCA_964583735.1 of uncultured Halobacteriales archaeon. GTDB lineage: Archaea > Halobacteriota > Halobacteria > Halobacteriales > Haloarculaceae > Salinirussus. The sequence continues at coordinate 502 of CAZOWU010000111.1, forward strand.
TTTGTTTCACGACCGTTTTAGATAATATTTGTTGATTTTCGACCTTACTTATCTAATTTTTTGAGTAACTTGATAGGTTCAATATTAACTTTGTTAACTTATGTCCGGGCGCTTCGACGGCACTATGAGTATATAATTTTTATTATCTTTTGTTAGTATCTGTACTGTCATATTGCGACTGTTTCGTGAGGTAGTACGCTGTTAGAGTGGTTGTCGGGGCCGAACGCGCCCTGACTACAGCACACGACGGCCCCGGCCCGTGTGAGCCAGGAGCGACCCGTCCGGCGCTCGTGTCGGAGGGAGGGTAGCCAGCGGCGCCGTCCATCCCGGGGCACAACCCTGCCTTGTGCCCCGGTACTCCGGTGCGGGCCGTCCGGAGTTCCGTAGGCTGGGGGCACACGGCCGTCACAGCACAGCAGAGCAAACCTCCGTTCACGGCACCACGGAGCATATCTCGGCTGTCACAGCCCGGCAAGCCGGACGCGCCCGCGCAACCGAACGCGGGGACCGGTCTCCCGGCAGTGGGTTCGAGGTGTCGAACCGACAGGAGTGGGAGACAGAGACCGCCCCGGCGGGGCTCGCCGGGACGGGGTGCAACCGTTCTTTTCCGTTCGGCCAGAGACTCAGACACGGGGCAATTCGGGGCGTGTCCCGCTGCTTGACAAATGTATTAGCGTAATACTCTGTCGACGCGCAGGCGCGGGGCCGCGCTGGCCAACAGAAAGTCAAAAGCCGGTGCCTGTCGTAGCCATCACCGATGGACAGCACACGCTCGGACAGCGAACGTGCGGCCGGTCAGGAGTCTTGTCCGGCCGTAACCGGCTCCGCTCCGACGGTCGATGACGCGTGTTGCAAGGTCGAGCGGGTCGCTGAGGCGTACGGTCTCGATGGCCTCGACGCGGAACTTCGGCGACGCCGCGAACAGAGCGACGCGACACTCCACGAGCTTGCGACGTATCTCAACGAGCGGCTGACCGCAGTCGCTCTCGAGGCTGCCGAGGCTGACCTCGGTGCCGAGCCGGCCACCGCGTATGCCGCCGTCGAGAACAGCGACCAGCTGGGTGTCAGCCGGCGCGACGAGATTCGGGAGACGATGGCCGGTCACCTCGACATCGGTCGGCTGCGGACCGACTACACGTCACACGAGACAGTAAGGAAACACCTCAACGAGCACCTCGGCGTATCCACGTCTCGGGGGTCGGTCGAGAGCGCAGAGGAACTCGAGGACGCCCTTCGGACCTACGAACGACAGTACGAGACTGCCGTGGTGAGTGCGTTGGAACGGGCCAGCGAGCGGGGGTTTCTCTCGGATGGCGACTTTCGCGTGTTCAGCACGCGGGTCGAGTGTCGGAGTTGCTCCACCACGTACCGGCTCAAGGAGCTCCTCGCAGAAGGTGGCTGTGGGTGCCAAAGCTGACCGGTCCCGGTTCGCGGTGGACTGTCAACATCGTGTTTTCTAAGTGGAGTGGTTGAATAGTAGTGCCTGCTACCGATGTCTGATTCCGAACACGGTGGTCCCCTATGTGTCCAGACGGGCGACCCCGACACAGAGGCCGAGAGACGCAGGCAAAGAGACGCCGGAGGCGCCACCATCCGCGTCGAGAGGCTGGGCGGCATCGAGGAACTCGCGGTCGAGCTGCCCCGGGGCGTCTCGCTTCTCGCAGGTGAGAACGCGACCAATCGGACGTCGCTGCTGCGCTCGCTCGCTGCGGCACTCGGTGGCGAGGAATCCGCCGCCGCGCTCAAAACCGATGCGACCGACGGGCTCGTCGAGCTTGCCGTCGGCGACAGACGGTACGCCCGAACGTACACGGAGACGGCTACTGGCTCGACGCTCTCTGGGGAGCCCTACTGCGACCGGTCCGAGCTCGTCGATACGTTCGTCGCGCTGTTTGCCGACAATCCCGCGCGGCGGGCTGTCAGACGGGGCGACGACCTCCGCGAGCTGCTCATGCGGCCGGTCGACACTGAGGAGATACGCAGGACGGTCACACGAAAGCAGGAACAACGGTCCGCGCTGGAGGCGGAGGTCGAGCGGATCCGGGACCGCGAGCGGGAGCTGCCGGCACTCGAGGAGGACCGGCAGCGTCTGCTCGGAGAACTCGACGAGCTCACGGCGGAAATCGAGGAGATGCAAGCGCGTGCGAACGCGGTCGAACCGACAGACGGTGAGTCGGAGGCGGTCGCCGGCCTGCGCGACGAGCTGGAGGACCGCCGGAACGACCTCCGGGATGTCGAGGACCGGCTGGAGACTGTCAAGCAGAAAATGGAGTTCAGACGAACCGAACGCGAGGAGCTGACCGCCGAGCTCGAGGACGTCGCGGCGAGTCTCGAGGAGGGGACTGACGCCGACCAACTGGATGCGGAGGTCGAGCGCCTCGACAGCGAGATTCGCCGTTTCGAATCCCAACGCCGGAATCTCCGGACGGCGAGCGAGGACCTGCAGACGGTGGTCGAGATGAACGAAGCCATCTCACAAGGCGAACTCGACGTCCCGGAGTTCGACGCGAACGACGACCCTGCCGCCGCGCTGGACCCGGATTCACAGCGCGTCGAGTGCTGGACCTGCGGGACGGAAGTCGAGCGCGAACGGGTCACCGAGCGCGTCGACACACTCCGTGACCTGGTGCGAGACCACCGCGAGCAGCTGGCGGCCGTCGACCAGCAGCTCGACGACTTGCGTGATGAGCGCTCCGGGTACGAATCAGATCGGGAGGCGTACGCCGAACTGCGGAGTCGGCACAGGGAGCTCTCCGACCGGGTCGAGAGACACGACGAGAAGTTGGCGACGCTCGAGGGTGACCGGGAAGCACTGCAGGACGACATGGCTGAACTCGAAGCCGAAATCGACGGCCTCGAGGAGGAACTGAGCCGGCTCGAGACAGGAGACGACGAGCCGAGTGAGTTCGTCGAGACCCACCAGCGGCTCACTGAGCTCGAGCGCGAGCGAGGGCGTCTCGAGTCCAAACTGGCAGAGACGACCGACGAGATCGAGGCAGTCGAGTCACTCCGGGAGCGACGAGAGAGCAAGGAAGAGAAGTTGAGCGCTCTCACCGACGAGCTGGAACAGCTTCGCGGGCAGATCGACCGGTTGGAGACACAGCTCGTCGAGACACTCAACGAGATGCTCGAAGACCTCGTCGAGAGGCTCGAGTACCGGAACATCGCCCGCGTGTGGGTCGAGCGAAAGAAGGATGATGGCGACGACGAGTCGACGTTCGAGTTGCACGTCGTGCGAGAGGGGGAAGACGGCGCCGTGTACGAGGACACCGTCGAGACACTCTCGGAGTCCGAGCGGGAGGTCGTCGGCATCGTCGTGGCGCTTGCAGGATACCTCGTCCACGATATCGACGAGATGGTCCCGTTTATTCTCGTCGACTCGGTCGAAATGATCGACGCCCCGCGGCTGGCAAGCCTCCTTCAGTATACGATGGAACGCTCCGACGTCGAGTTCCTCGTGACTGCGCTACTGCTGAAGGATGCGGCGGCTGTCGAAGACACCGACGTCCTCTCGGGTAGGCTCAGCACACACCGGACAGAGTTCGGTTGACGATCCTCGACGGCCGGTCACCACCCGTTCCACGTCACCCTCACTGTGGACACGGCCGACGGGAGTCCGGGGGCCCAGCGCCACCGGTACGTCCCACCGTGCTCGTCCGCGAACGATCGGAAAAAGTTGAAACGACCGCTTCAAGCGAGCCACTCTCGCAGTGTGTTGAAACGATCTCTTCAAGCGTAGCGTCTCGGCGGAGCGGCCGGGGGCCTACTCCCGTATCGCAGCCTTGAGTTCCTCCACGAACGGCCGGAGCTGGCCGGCGACCTCTTCGTCGTCGGGGTGTCGGTACGAGGGGCTCGAAATGTCGAGCGCCCCGAACACCGACCCGTCGGCCTCCGTGACAGCCATCCCGACTGCCCGCAGTCCCTCCAGTTCCTCCTGGCGGTTCACCGCGTACCCCTGTTCACGGATAGTCGACAGCTCCGCGAACAGTTCCTCCGGGTCGGTGATCGTGTTGTCAGTGTACTCGGGAAGCCCCCTGTTGTCGATGAACTTCCGGACGCGCGCCTCGTCGAACTCCGCGAGCATCGCCTTGCCGCTGGCCGAGCTGTGCATATCGAAGTACCGACCTACCTGAAACTCCCCGTGTGTGGTGCCACCGAGTTCGTTGAACAGCACCACCGACCGCCCGTACTCCTCGACGGAGAAGTTGACTTCCTCGTTCACGACGTTCGCGAGCTCTGTGGCGGTCTGTCTCGCCAGCCGATACCGGCTGTCCCGCATTCTCGCGTTTTCCCCAAGATGAAAAAACTTCAGCCCGAGCCTGTACTCGCCGTCGATCTCGACCGCGTACTCAAGCCGTTCCAGGGTGCGGAGGTGCGTGTGTACCGTGCTGGTTGCGAGTCCAGTGTAGTCTGACAGTTCTGACAGCGTCGCGCCGCTGAGGTCGTTTATCGCTTCCGCTACGGTCAGCGAGGTCTGTGTCGTTTTCCGGATCTTCGAGGGGCCATCCTGCATTACCAGTGAGGTTTCGACTGATCTACTTAACTCTGCCTACGTTTCGAAACCTTGCCTCCTGGCGAGTCACTCCCCACAATGGAAAAGAGAGAACATGAAGAACAGAGATAATTCCGTCGATCGTACTCGTATGCCAAATTCTGTCGGGCTGTGGCCCCGGCCTGCAGGAGTTACTTCGACATCTTCGAGTCGACACAGCAGAGCGGAGTGACGGTGCCGGGGCGGTCCGGAGCGACTTTCCATTTTGGGAAACGTCGCCGATCCACGATCGTCGGCGCCTTGTTGCTGCGAGATCCAAGCGCCAACTGCACCCGGCTGGCTCGGTGTGCCGACAGGCCGCGTCCCCGCCAGGTCGGGCCGGCCGGTCTACGGTCGGGAGACATCACCAGCGGAACACAAAGCCCCAGACTTAATATCCCGACAGTATTCTGTTGGTGCGACGAGACGTGCATCGGACCGCGAACCGACGGAACCGTCTGGGTCCGTGGCCGGACCGGCGGCGTGCCACCACTCGGCCACCGAATCCTGGGCACACTCGACAACTGACTGGAACAATGCAATTCGATATCCCGGAACACCTCCGGTACGCAGAGACACACGAATGGACTGACGAACGCGACAGCGCCGTCGGGAGTAGTAGGCGGGTCTGACAATGTCGAAAAAATATGTCGGTCGAGACCCTACCGGCCACGCCGCGGACTCCGGCCGTTCCCGGCCGTTCGAGACCAGGGCGGGGAGCCCGTACGCGTCGACTGGCGGCACGGAGGCCGAGGCAATGCTCGAGGCAGTCGGTGTCGAGAGCCCCGAGGACCTGTTCGACATTCCGGAACCGGTGCGCTTTGGAGGCTCGTTGGGCATCGAGGCGCGTCCGGAACAGGAGGTACTGCGGGAGGTGACAGAGACGCTCTCTCGGAACGACTCGCTGACCGAGTTTCTCGGGCGGGGACACTACGACCACTACGTCCCGTCGCTGGTCGACCACCTCTCCGACCGCTCGGAGTTTCTCACCTCCTACACCCAGTACCAGCCCGAGGTTACGCAGGGCTTTCTCCAGGCGTTGTTCGAGTACCAGTCGCTGCTGGTCGAGCTCACCGGGCTGCCTGTCGCCAACTGCTCGATGTACGACGCGGCGACGGCGCTGGGTGAGGCCGCGACACTCGCCTCACGGGTCAGGGACAGCGAGGGGTCGACGGTCCTCGTGCCGTCGTATCTCCGTCAGGAGTTCCGCGAGGTGCTCGAAAACTACACCGCCGGGGCCGGCCTCGCGGTCGAGACAGTCGAAACGGCCGGTGGGATGGTCGACCCCGAGACGCTCGCGGCGGCGCTCTCCGAGGACGTCGTGATGGTCTACGCGGAGAACCCGACCGTCGAGGGGGTCATCGAGGAACACCTCTCGGAGGTCGGCACCCTCGCCGAGGAACACGGCGCCCTGTTCTGCCTCGGCAGCGATACCGTGGCGCTCTCGCTGCTCGAGGAACCCGCGGCCGTCGGTGCCGACATCGTCGTCGGTGACGCCAGCGTCCTGGGGTTGCCAGCCGCCCACGGGATGGGACTCGGGCTGTTCGCGTGCCGGGAGGACTTCCTCCGGCAGGTGCCGGGCCGGCTGGTCGGCGCGACCGAGGACGCCGACGGCCGCCGGGCGTACACGCTGACGCTGCAGACCCGCGAACAGCACATCCGCCGGGAACGCGCCACCAGCAACATCTGCACGAACCAGGCCTGGGTCGCGCTGCGGGCGGCCATCCACGCCGCCGCGCTCGGCCCCGACGGGCTGTTGTCACTCGCCGAGCAGTGTCATCGGGAGGCCGAGTCCCTCGCCGACAGGCTGGACGCCATCGACGGGGTCGAAGCGCCGGTGCGTGACTGCCACCACTTCCGTGAGTTCAAACTCCGGGTCGACCCCGACGCACAACAGGTCGCAACGGCCCTCCAGGAGCGTGGCCTGGCTGTGCACGCCCTGGACGCCGACGAACTACAGGTCTGTGTGACCGACGCCAACGAACGCCGGACGGACGACCTGGTCCGGGCGGTCGAGGGGGTGCTCGGCTGATGAGCGAGCACAGACAGGCACGCTGGAGCGACGGCGACTCGTCGGGGGCGGAGTCACTCCTCGCAGAGAAGGACACCACCACAGTCTCGACGGATGAGAGTGCTCTTCCCGACGGCTTGACGCGGGATTCACTCGAGTTGCCCGACCTCGCGGAGCCGGAGCTGGCCCGCCACTACACCCGGCTCTCGCAGATGAACTACAGCATCGACAGCGGGCC